>JAQGLR010000306.1 GCA_028292765.1 Massilia sp.
GCGTCCGGGATCATGTTGTTGAGCACTTCGAAGGCGTCGTGCTGGATCAGGCGCAGGTTGGTGATGCCCTGCTCGCCGATCTGCTTGAGCAGGCTGCCCACGCCCGGCGTATGCACTTCGACGCCGATGAAATCCTTGTCCGGCATCTGGCGCGCGATGTGCGCCGTGGTGTCGCCCATGCCGAAGCCGATCTCGAGGATGGTCGGCGCCTGGCGCCCGAAGGCTGCCGCGTAATCGAGCATGTCCTTCTTGTACGCGACCAGGAACTGTGGACCGAATTCCTCGAGCGCGCGTGCCTGCCCCGTCGACAGGCGACCGGCGCGGGTGACGAAACTGCGGATGCGGTGCTCGGTAGGGTCGTACAGCATCGTACGGGCCGGGCCGTTGTCAGGGGTATCTTCGGACATGGGAAATGAGAGTGAGGAAAGAACGGCGGACATTATAGCTTACGGCTTTTAGAGCCTTTGCATCGCCGCAGCGGTGTGTGATCAGAAAGGCAATCTGCGCGATAATTGTCCTTTGCGCGCCATCCTGCCGAGACCCCCGATGCATTCCACCAAACACCCGATCGCGATCGAAGACAACGTCGCCACCTTCCAGCTCACCTCTTTCCACTACGGCAAGCCGGGCGTCGGCAAAAAAGTCTATATCCAGGCCTCGCTGCACGCGGACGAAGTGCCGGCCATGCTGGTGGCCCATTTTTTGCGCCAGGAACTGGACCGGCTCGATGCCGAGGGACGCATCCGTGGCGAAATCATCCTGGTGCCGGCGGCCAACCCGATCGGGCTGTCGCAGACGATCCACGGCACGCCGTTCGGGCGCTACGACCTGTCGACAGGGGTGAACTTCAACCGCGCGTATAAACATGTGGCCGACGATCTGAAGAAATCGCTCGAAGGCAAGCTCGGCCCCGATGCCGAGGCCAACGTGGCGCTGATCCGCGAACATGCGCGCCAGTCGCTGGCCGAGTGGTCGCCGGCGACGAGCGGGGGACTGTTAAAAAAAATCCTGCTGTCGATGGCGATCGACGCCGACATCATGCTCGACCTGCATTGCGACAACGAGGCGGTGCTGCACATGTACGCCGGCGAACCGCTGGCCGACGCCGTCCAGCCGCTGGCGACCCTGGTGGGGGCGCATGCCGTGCTGCTGGCGCGCGAATCCGGCGGCGAACCGTTCGACGAAGCCTGCAGCCGCCTGTGGTGGGACCTGGCCGAACATTTCGGACCCGAGGTGGCGATCCCGCCGGCCTGCGCCGCGATCACGGTCGAGCTGCGCGGCGAGAGCGACGTGCGCTACGAACTGGCCCAGCCCGACGCCGCCGCCATGCTGCAATACCTGGCGCGCGAAGGCATCCTCGACATCCCGCTCGCGCCGCTGCCGCAAGCGCTGTGCGCGCCGACGCCGCTTGAAGCGGTCGAACCGCTGTCGGCCCCGCATTCCGGTGTGCTCGTGTTCCTGAAAAAGCTCGGCGACCGGGTCGAGGCCGGGGAAACGGTGGCCGAGATCGTCAACCCGGTCACCGGCAAGGTCACGCCGATCCGGCCGACACGCCCCGGCATATTCTTCGCCAGCACGGCGCACCGGCACCTGCTGCGCGGCATGCATGTCTGCAAGATCGCGGGCGAGACGGCTTTCCGTGCCGGGAATTTGCTGAGCTCCTAGTTTTCAGCGTGAGGCGAGGCGGGCGCGCATACTCGCCGTCGCCCCGAGGGCCAGCGCTACCAGGGCTATGCCGGGCAGCACCCATGCCTGGCCCGAACCCAGCTCCATCAGCGTCGCGCCCGTGACCGCGCACCACAGCAGCGGCACGATCCACAGCATCCAGCCCGCGCGCCACAGCAACAAGGCGCCGAACGTGAGCGCGACCGTCGGATCGGGCGCCAGGCCGAACAGTTCGGCCTGCGTCCAGGGGCGCCCGCCCAGCGGCGCCAGCAGCGGAAAAGCAAGGAGCGCCAGCAGCGCGATGCCCAGCGCCAGTTTGGCCAGGGAACCGATGGGCGGCGTCAGCCGTGCCGCGGCACGCCGGCTGGCCAGCCACAGCAGCAACACGGCCTGCACGGCGAACGCGATCGCATAATATGGCGCCGCCGTGTTGATCGTCGCGTAGCGCCCGGCAAAATAGCTCCAGGCAACGCTAAGGAAGGCCAGCGCGAGCAAGGCCGCAGCGTGGCGGCCCGCCCGGTCGCCGCCACGCTGCAGGCATAACATCAGCAAGATGCCGGCCGCCAGCGCGACCAGTTGCGCCGGCCAGAGCGCCAGGTTGTGCAGTTCGAACAGGCGGAAATATGCCTGCTTCGAAAACATCAGCAGGTCCGACAGCGCGTATGTTTGCCATTCTGTCCACCAGTCGCTCATGCGATCCGTTCCACGTCGGCGATCATGCGCCGGCGCAGCGCCGCGTCCGGCAAGGGGCCGCGCGCGGCCAGCATGTTGTCGCGCGCATGCGCCGGGTTCGCCGTGGCGGGGATGGCGCAGGTAATATTGGGCTCCGACACGATGAATTTCAGCAGCGCCTGCGCCCAGGTGGTGCAGCCGATCTCGGCGGCCCAGCCCGGCAAGCGCTTGCCGGATAGTGCCTGCGTCAAGTCTCCCTGGCGAAACGGCCGGTTGGCGATCACGGCAATGCGCCGCTCGCGCGCCAGCGGCAGGATGCGTTGTTCCACTTCGCGATCCAGGATGTTGTAGCTGACCTGCACGAAGTCGATCGGCTGGCCCTGCATGATGTTGACGATCTCGCCATGCCTGCGCCCCTCCGAGGTCGTGATGCCGACATAGCGCAGGCGTTTCGCCGCCTTCATCGCGAACAGGGTGCGCAGGTGGTCTTCCCAGGCCAGCAGGTTGTGCACCTGGAGCAAATCGAAACGCGGCACGCGCCACAGTTTGCGCGACGCCTCGACCTGCGCCGGGCCGCGCTCGCCGGAGCCGATCCAGACCTTGTCGGCCGAGAACAGCGTGCCTGGGGGGCGCAGGCGGGTGAGCGCATCGCCGATCACGTCCTGGGCCGAGCCGTACATCGGCGAGGAATCGATCAAGCGGCCGCCGCCGGCGAAAAAAGTGCGCACGACTTCGGTACTGACGGCGCGTGCGGCGGGGTCATTGCCGACATTGAAAGTGATCCAGCTGCCGAGGCCGACGACGGGCAGCAGTTCGCCGGAGGACGGGATGGGACGCAGGATCGGGGCCATGAGCGGCGGCGCGGCGGAAGCGCTACTGCGTGCCGATACGGCCATGCCGGCAGCGGCGAGCGAGGCTTGCAAAAGAGAAGCTTTCAAAAACAGCCGGCGTTGGCGGGAATGCATCCCCATGGTTGGCTCCATCCGGAACTGGGCTGGTAATGGGTGCATGTCAGCACAGTTCGGAACACGGTTCAAGTGCGGGTTCAAGCGCGCGCGCCTGCCGGCGCAGCTTCACTTCGGTTTCATCCCCTCCAGGCGGGCAAGGGCTTCACGCTCGGCCAGTTCGGCCTGGCGCTGCTCGCGCGCGTCCTTGCGGCGCATGTAGGCGACATTCGAGGCACAGGTGACGAGCGCGGTCACGATGCCGGCCAGGACACTCCACTCGCCCAGGGTGAAGGATGCCAGCAGCGAAGCGAGTACGCCGGCGTAGCTTGTCATGTCGGGAAGTGTCAGCTTGTTCATGGGTGTCCTTTCACTGGGGCTTGTGTCGGCATCGCTGCGTTGGATATTGACAACGATTAAACAAAGTATAGTTATTCTATACTTTCAGGTCAAGTTTTTCTATACAAAGGCGTACAGCTTCCTATACACTTGCACCATGGAACTCAAGACAATGATTGCCAACTGGCTGAAAGAGGCCAGGAAAGATGCCGGCCTGTCCGGGGAAGCGCTCGGGACGAAACTGGCGTTCGCGCTGGGCACGGCGCGCGGCCATACCAAGGCGAACATTTCGCATTGGGAGACCGAAAAGCACAGCCCGAACCTCCAGCAATGGCTTGCCATCGCCAAGGTCACCGGTAAAAGCCTTCCGCCGGCGATCATCGCCGGCCTGCAGGGATCGAACCCCGAGGCCCTGATCCCGGGCGCGATGCGCGTCGAGATTCTTGACGCCAATGACGACGCTTTCGTCCAGGTGCCCATGGTGAAGCTGCGCCTTTCCGCCGGCGTCACCGGCTTCCAGACCGAGCCCGAGCATCACG
>JAQGLR010000320.1 GCA_028292765.1 Massilia sp.
GCGATGTGATCTATATCCCGCCCAATACCATCCACCAGCACTTCAACGCCGATCCGGAGCGGCCGGTGCGGCTGATCTCGGCGATCAACCGGATCTACCAGAAGTTCGGCCTGAACGACCTGGAGCAGCTGGAAGACGCGCCCGAGTACCAGCCCGGCCTGGTGCTCACCCCGGAGCTGATCCAGCAGTACATCACCGGCAAGGTGCGCGAGCCGGCATAAGCGGTGCCGCCTGCCGATCTGCGGATTGCCGGGCAAATTCAATAAACGTCATTTTTAAAGCTGGAGATACAGATGTCCAAGAACGCAATGGTTTCAGATGAACTGGCGAAGAAATTCGCCACCGAAAAAGAATCACCCTACACCCGCTGGGTCGCCGCCGAAGGGCTGGACATCATCAGCGCACATTATGTGCCGAGCCTGAACACGGTCGACCTCAAGCCATGGGACCGCCGCGGCGGCAAGGGCGTGTTCATCAACCACGAAGCGTCGCGCACCTCGAACGACTGCTACGTATGCGAGATCCCTCCCGGAAAACAGCTCGAGCCACAGCGCCAGCTGTTCGAGGAAATGATCTACGTGCTCACCGGACGCGGCTCGACCACGGTCTGGAACGACGCCGGCCAGCGCGTCAGTTTCGAATGGCAGGCCGGCTCGCTGTTCGCGATTCCGCTGAACGCGACCTGCCAGCACTTCAACGGTTCGGGCAAGGACGCGGCGCGTTTCGTCGCCGTGACCAACGGCCCGTCGGTCATCAACCTGTATGAGGACATCAATTTTGTCTTCAACACCCAATACGACTTCAAGAACCGCTTCTCGGGCGAGCCGGATTACTTCGACAACAAGGGCGAGCAGAAAGGCCTGCTGCTGGAAACGAACTTCGTTGCCGACGCGGTGAACCTGCCGCTGATCAGCGCGAAAGAGCGCGGCGCAGGCGGCGGCCACATCCGCTTCAACATGGCCAAGGGTTCGATGAACAGCCATATCTCCCAATTCCCGGTAGGCACCTACAAAAAGGCGCACTGCCATGGCCCGGGTGCGCACGTGATCATCCTGTCGGGCGAGGGCTACAGCCTGATGTGGCCGGAAGGTGAGGAGCCCAAGCGCTATGACTGGGAAACCGGTTCGATGATTGTGCCGCCCAACCTGTGGTTCCACCAGCACTTCAATACCGGCAACACACCAGCCCGCTATCTTGCTTTCAAGCATGAAGTGGTCTCGATCCGCAACGCGCAGGGCGTGCCGAAGGCATGGATCAGCAAGCGCGTCGGCGGCGACCAGATCGACTACGCCGACGAAACCCCGGTGGTGCGCAACCTGTTCGCCGAGGCGTTGGCCAAGCACGGCCTGCAACCACGCATGGACGAGGCCTACCAGGCCGAGCTGGCCGACCTGCCGCCAAAGGCAGCCTGAAGCAGCACCGCAGCACCGCAGCCCCTGACCCGCCTCCGATGATACCGGCACAAGGTACACGAAGGCGGGCTTACCACTTGAGGAGACAAGCATGACCAGAAATACAAAAACATTGATCGCCATGGCAGCCGCGTTTGCATGTGGCATGCCGATCCTGGCACAAGCGCAATCGAACGTCACCATCTACGGCCGGCTGTACCCGCAGATCAACGACGCCCGTGTCTACGGCGCCACGCCGGTCGGCGCCAGCGGCAACACCCTTGTTGGTGCGATTTCCAGCCGGGACGCGGATGTCGAAGGCACTGTCATGGAATCGAGCAACTCGCGCCTCGGCTTCCGTGGAACGGAGAGCCTGGGCGGCAGCCTGAAGGCGATCTGGCAGCTGGAGCTGGGCGTCGGTGTCGACAATGGCATCGGCGGCGACGGCACCCGCCTGTTCAGCCGAGACAACTTCGTCGGCCTCACCGGCAACGCGGGCACGATCAAGATCGGCCGCATGGACACCATCTACAAGAACATCGGCGACTCGCTGAGTTTCCTTGGCATTTCCAGCGGCAACTTCGTCTCCAACAGTTCGGTATTGTCCAAGCCCGGCATCGGCGACAGCGCGGCCAGCTTCCACCTGCGCCGCGACAACGTGGTCCAGTACGAATCGCCGGAGTTCAATGGCTTCCAGGCCCTGATCGAGTATTCGCTCGGTGAACTCGCGAACAGCAGCCGCAACAACTCGCTGTTCGGCGTCGGCATCACCTACCAGGGCGGTCCGTTCTACTTCGCGCTGGCGCATGAACGCCACCACAACTTCTTCGGCGGTTCACGCAACGTGGCGCGCCCGCTGTCGAACTATGACCGCAACCTGGGCCGCGGCCTGCCAGGCACCAGCGCGACCGATACCGGCACCCGCCTGACCGCCCTGTACGAAGTGACCAAGAACACCAAGGTCGAAGGGAACATCTCGCGCCTCGACTTCGACGAAGAGGGCGGCGCCGCCGGCCGCTTCAAGAACTACCGTACCGATACCTGGAGCATCAACGCCCAGCACAAGATCGGCGCCTTCGTGGTGCAGGCCGCGTATGCAAGCGGCGACGACGGCAACTGCAGCCTGGTCGGCGGCGCGGCCTGCAGCACCGCGGACCTGGGCGGCAACCAGTTGAACCTCGGCGCCAGCTATTCGCTCTCGAAGCGCACCATGGTCTACCTGATCGGCAGCAAGCTCACCAACGAGCGCTTCGCCAACCGTTCGAACCTCGGCGATGTGAACGACGGCGAGGCCGGACGCGGCCAGGACATCCGCCAGGTCGCGCTGGGGCTGAGCCACGTCTTCTGATGCGGCCATCTCCGTCACTCCAACCATTCAATCCAATAAAGGTATTCATGATGAAGACAATTCAACTGCGCCGCTTCGCTCTGAAGCTCGCACTTGGCGGCTTGGCGGCGGGCACGCTGGTCGCTGGCGTGGCGCAAGCGGCGCCGATGCCAGGCAAGGCTGCCGAGATCGCCGGCTACAGCGGTCCGGACCGGGAAAAGCGGCTGATCGAAGGCGCCAGGAAGGAAGGCCCGCTGATGATCTACACGTCGGCGCCAATCGACGACATGACCGCCCTGACCAATGTCTTCGAGAAAAAATACGGAATCAAGGTCAAGCTGTGGCGCGCGGGTTCCGAGAAGGTATTGCAGCGCACGGTGACGGAAACGCGCGCCGGCCGCTTCGACGTCGACATCATCGAAACCAATGGCCCGGAGCTGGAAGCGCTGCAGCGCGAGAAGATCCTGCAGCCTGTGAAGTCGCCGTACCTGAAGGACCTGATCCCGCAGGCGATTTTCCCGCACGGCGGCTGGGTCAGCACCCGCCTGAACATCTTCGTGATGGCCTATAACACCGGCCGGATCAGGAAGGAAGAGTTGCCGAAAACCTACGCCGACCTGCTCGATCCGAAGTGGAAGGGCAAGCTCGGCATCGAGGCCGAGGATGCCGACTGGTTCGCCGGCGTGGTCGGCGAGCTGGGCGAGGAAAAGGGCCTGAAGCTGTTCCGCGACATCGTTGCGAAGAACGGGATTTCGGTGCGCAAGGGCCATACCCTGCTGACCAACCTGGTGGCGTCGGGCGAGATCCCGCTGGCGATGACCGTCTACAACTACAAGGCCGAACAGCTGAAGCAGAAGGGTGCGCCGCTGGAGTGGTTCTATATTGCGCCGGCGATCGCCCGTCCGAACGGCGTCGCCATGACCAGGCAGAGCCCGAATCCGCATGCGGCCGCCCTGTTCTTCGACTTCATGCTGAGCGACGCGCAGAAGGTCATGCTCGACCGTGATTTCGTGCCGACCAGCACCAAGGTCGACACGCAGCTGAACAAGTTGCCAATCAAATTCGTCGACCCGAAAGTCATCCTGGACGAGAACCAGAAATGGACCGGCCTGTACGACGAGATTTTCACCAAGCAAAGCAAATAACCGGCATATACGAGGAACAACATGGGTAAAGAGTCACACTACAGCAGCAAGAAAGATCGCGTCTTCCTGCGCGCGATCGCCGGGCCTTACAACCTGAATGCCGAGCTTGACCGCCTGCGCGCGATGCCGCGCGTGATCAAGGGTTCGGAACTGACCTTCAACGACGGCCCGCAGTCGTTCAGCAAGCACTTCATCGAGCCGGTCGACGGCATGACGCAGACCCTGCACGTCCACCTCGAGGAATACGGCCCGGGCGGCCGGACCCAGAAGCACGGCCACGTCAACGAGGCGGCGTTCTACATCCTCGACGGCACCGGCTACGAAATCCACGACGGCATCCGCTATGACTGGCAGGCGGGCGACGTGGCGATCGTCCACAACAACTGCGTGCACCAGCACTTCAACGCCTCGTCCGAAAAACCGGCGCGCGCCCTCGTGCTCAAGACCAAGCCGA
>JAQGLR010000349.1 GCA_028292765.1 Massilia sp.
GATGGAATCGATCCTGTCGTTCGCGTTCACCAACGCCAACCCGACCACCGCTGAAGGCCTGACCACCAACCTGGTGTCGGAAGTGGCTTGCCAATACGCTGGCTTCACCGGCGCCGGCTGCAACGGCACCGCCTACGCCAATGCTCCTGGCCAGTACTTCTTCATCTCGAACAACGGTCAGTTCAAGCTGGCTGAAGTTCCAGAGCCAGGTTCGCTGGCCCTGTTCGGTATCGCACTGCTGGGCGCTGGCGTCGTCAGCCGCAAGCGCGCCAAGAAGGCCTAATCGCCTCCTGGACGCAGCTGAAGTTGCATGAAGAAGAGCGGGCTTGCCCGCTCTTTTTCTTTGCCTGGACGGTTTGCCTTGACGCGCTGGAATTTTTTACAGTCGAGCCGGCGAAATGTCCGTGGCAGGTGTTGTATCCCGGACCGTCAGCGCTTCATCAGCTCGGCCAGCGGCCGGCGCACCGAGCGCGCCTCCGGCGCCGGACCATAGCCCAGCCGTCCCATGTAGACCGGATGCAGCTCGTCGTTGAAGATGAGCGCTTCGGTCTGGCGCTGCAGCTCCTTTGCGGACTGCGCCAGCTTCGGCTCGGCCGTGAAGCGCGTGCCTTCGCGCGCATATTTCGAAAAAATCAGGGGCGTCATTTCCGGCTGCATGTACAGCCCGAACGTGGTCATGGTCAGCCAGAAGCGCTGCAGGGCGCGGCCGGCGGCCACGTAGTCGTCGATCGACTGCGGTGCTTCCCTGGCTTTGAGCACGAAGTGGGCGGCGCAGGCCATGCCGGGCGCCAGGTCCATCTGCAGGCGCGGCGCCCAGGTGCCCATCAGCGTGTTGACGGTGGCCATGCGGCGCCAGCTCACCATCGCCCATTTCATCAGGTGCAGGGTCATGGCGTCGACGCCGAGCGCGCCCGCCGGCACCTTGTCGGGGCTGTGCTTGCGGTTTTCCCAGTCGATGATACTGCGGTGCGTCTCGAAGGCCTCCGGCATCGTCAGGCGCAGCCGGGCGTTGTTGAACATCAGCTTGGCCGCCTGCCATTTCTGGTCGCGGCTCTCGAGCCAGGTCAGCGCATATCCGGGCGCGACGGTCGCTTCGAGCAGGCGCTTGTGTTCGGCGGTGAGCGGCGTGGTGCGCATCGGGCGGCGCTGCACCGTGCGCTTGTCGATGACGTCGACCAGCGGGCTGCGCACCACACCCGGGTCGGCGCCAAAGCGCACGTCGAACACCGGGTGCGTCGCGCGCGCCTCGGGGCGGCGCGCGAAGTCGGCGCGCAGGCCGTGGCCGCTGGCGGCGATCGCGATCGTCTCGAGCAGGGTGCCGAAGGCAATCTGGCTCGGGTGGCCGTCGAGGTCGTAGACGCAGTGGTCGCGCGTGTCGTAGGCGTGCACGGCGAGGTGGTCGGGCGCCACGATCTCGAAGCGCCAGGTCTGCATGTTGTCGCCGCTGGGCGCCCAGCGCGCCAGTTCCAGGATCTGCTCGATGGTGGTGGTGCTCATGCTTGTACTCATTGTGTCGCTCCCGCGGTGGCCCGGTCGGCGGCTGCCAGGTCTTTCGCCAGCTGCTTCTTGCCAATCTTGATCATCAGGCGGTGCAGCGGGTTGCGATTCCCGCCCGGGCGCCAGGTGCGCACCAGCTTGTTGCGGTAGGCATCGAACTGGATGCCCCAGGGCGCGGCCAGCACGCGTCCGCGGCCGAGCAGGATCTTGAGCGCCTCGGTACCCATCACGCCGGCGCACAACTGGCAGGCCATGATGGTCGAGGGCCCGCGGCGCTCGACGAAGTTGACGGCCTCGGGCACCACCAGGTAGGGACGGTGCAGCCCGGCCGGCGCCAGGCCGACCACGAAGTGGACCGCCTTGTCCGTTTCCGGCAGGTCGCCCCACTGGAAGTATTCCTCGAACGTCATCTGCCCCGGCAGGAAGTTCAGCAGCGCCGCGCCCATGCCGAGCGGCGCCACGGTGCTGGCGGGAATGCCGAGCCGGGCGCACAGCGCGAAGGTTTTCTGGCGGATCTCGAAAGCGAAGAAATCGAGTGCGTCGACATACATGTCGGCACCAATCAGGAAGGCCTGCAGGTTGGCGTCGTTGATGCCCTCGGCAAACACCTCGACTTCGCATTCGGGATTGACGTCGAGCAGCATGCGGCGGATGACGTCGACCTTCGGCTGCCCGAGCGTGGACACCATCGCGCCGACCTGGCGATTAAAGTTGGGCACGTCGAAGGTATCGAAATCGGCAATGCGGAATTTGGTCACGCCGAGCCGGGCGAGGGTGAGCGCATGCACGCCGCCGACGCCGCCGCCGCCCGCGATCGCAACCCGCTTGCTTCGCAACAGCGCCTGCTCCTCTCGGGTTACCCAGCCAATATTTCGAGAAAAAGCCTGCTCATAGCGAAAAGGAGTGGTCATGTGCTGGAACGATAAAGCTGTGGGAAAGGGGGCAGCACCCGGGGACGCCGGTGGCGTCGCTCCCTGGTGCGTCGTGTTGATACGCCGGGGCGCGCCGGCGCCGGGGAGTGTTACGCCACCTGCTGTTCGTCGATGCGGCGCAGGCGGTTGATAATACCCTGCTCTTCGCGTGCGGAGAAAAAGTATGGATAAAACGAGCGTTCCGTCGAGGTTTCGCTGAAGGTGCCGCCGTATTTTTTAATCTGCTCGGTCACATACGACAGCTCGATCCGCAGCAGATAGGCCGGCGCACTCACGCGTGGATTGTCCTTCAAATCGCCCTCACGCTTGAAGCCGAGCATATGCTCGTAAAAGCGGCGGTGACGGGGATTGACCTCGATAACGATATCGGTGCAGTCGTGGATGTCGCGGGCGTAAATCACGGCCAGGTGGAACAGGTTGGCCAGCGAGGTTTTCGAGCGGACGGTCGGGTCGAACGCCAGTTTCGTAAATTCGCAGAGCTTCGCCCCACGTGCGCGGTGCACGTCGAGTTCGTCCTTGAAAATCTGGTCGGCCATCAGGCCGATAGGTGAGTCGATACCGAGCGTCAGGGTGCCTACCACGTCGCCTTTGTCAGTGGCCGTCAGGGTAATGCGATTGGGATCGTCGCTCAACTGGTGCGAGCCAGCATAGCCGCGCCAAGCATACATTTTGTTGACCAGCATGCTGGCCGAGTTGCGTCCTTTTGCCGTATCGGTAAGCCGGATTCCATATGAATCTTGGTTCACGATAACATCCTCTAATTCTGAGTTCGCTATATTATCGCGATCCTCTGAAACATGAGCGTTCGATAGAAATTCGACGGAACTCTCTTCGCGTTCCTGCAAATCGTCGGGATTCATCATCGGGACACCTTCGTTTTGGGACGCCGCTGCTTGCGCAGGCGGCGCCTTTTGGCGTTTGCCGCATCTGGTTCGCCGGAGCGAAAAACGCGGTCCTCTTTTGTTTGTTATTTATTTCAGATAGTAGACGGTTATAACGCTTTTAGCAACGAACGCGCTTCCTCGAGTTGCGGGAAGGGGCGGTTTTGTGCAAGTAGTGTTTCGAGTTCCTTGCGCGCCGCGTTCTTGTCGCCCGATTTATGCAGGCCGACCGCCAGGTGGTAACGGATCTCGGGCGATCCCGGCGCGCCGGCCGCGGCTTTTTGCAGCAATGGCAAACCGCGCGCGGTATTGCCCTGTTCCACCAGCATCCAGCCCAGCGTGTCCATCACTTCAGGGCGGTTGGACGCCGCCTTGTACGCCTGTTCGGCGGTGGCCAGTGCGCGCGGATCTTTCTGCTGCGCGTAGGCATACGCCAGGTTGTTCAGCGCCGCGCCGTTGGCCGGGTAGCGCTTGACCAGGCCTTCGAGAAGGGCCGTGGCCGGCTTGTACTCCGCCGCCGCCAGGTGCGATTCGGCCAGGTACATCTGGACCACGGCGTCGTTCGGATTGGCTTTCGCGAAGGCCGCCACGCGCGCCTGCGCGTCCCTGGCCTTGCCCATCCCCTTGAGCAGCTCGGCGCTGCGGATCAGGATGGCGCCCGACTTGTTGAGCGCCAGGGCCTTGTCGTAGGCAGCCAGCGCCAGCGCCGGCTTCTTCTGCGCCTGCTGCAGGTCAGCCTCGAGCAGGAAGCCGATCGGCGACTTCGGATCTTGCGCCTGCACTTCGCGCGCCAGCGCCAGCGCCTCGTCGGGACGGCCGCGACGGATCGCCAGTTCGACCTGGGCCACGCGTGCCTGGACCAGGCCGGGCTGAAGCGCGACGGCGCGCTTGAGCGCGTCGGCGGCGGCATTGTCGTTCTTCAGCCTGGCGTGGGCCGAGGCCATGCGCATCTGCGCCATGGCCGATTTCGGCACCACATTGACCAGCTTGCTGTAGCTGTCGAGGGCGCCTTGCGCGTCGTCGTTCGCCAGCTGGGCCTGGCCGAGCAGGTCGAGCAGCTCGGCGTTGGCCGGGTTCGCGGCCTGGAACTTGCGCGCCAGCGTCAGCGCTTTCTTTTCCTGTTTCGTGGTCAGGTAGTGGTTGCCCAGCTTGAGCGCCGGTGCAATCGCGTCCGGGTTGTCGGCCTGGGCCTTCTCCAGCCAGGTCGTCGCCTCCTCGGGACGCTTTTGCAGGACCGCCAGCTCGGCCAGCGCGGCCATCGCACCGAAGTTCTTCTTGTCCGTTGCCAGCAGTGCCTCGAAACGCTTGCGCGCCGCGTCCGGCTTGTTCTCCAGCAGGTCGAGCTTGGCGAGGTTGGCGACGGCCGGGAAGAAGGTCGGTTTCAGCTGCAGCGCCTTCTCGAAAGCGGCGCGGGCGCCAGGGACGTCGCCCTTGCCGATCAGGACGGTCGCCTTCAGGTTGTAGGTCTGCGGGTCGTCGCCCTTGATCTGCTCGAGCCTGGTCACGGCGGCGAGCGCCTTGTCGTAGTGCTTCAGGCCGTACTCGGCCTGCACCAGGGCGGACAGGGCGCGCTCCGACTTCGGATCGAGCTCGGTGGCGCGTTCGAGTTCGCCGATCGCGCGGGCGGTGTCGCCCTGGCCCAGGCGCGCCAGGCCAAGCGACGTGCGCACCACGGCCGCTTCCGGCGCCAGCTGGGCCGCCTTTTCGAAATACGTGGTCGCCTTGCCGAAGTCGCGCGCCTGCATGTGCGATTCGCCCGCCAGCGCCAGCAGCTGCGGGTCGCTTGATTTGTCCAGCAGCGGCGCGAGGGTGCTGACCGCTTCGCCCGGCTGCGCGGTCTTGAGCTGGGCTTGCGCCATCAGCTTGCGCGCATGCAGGTTGTTCGGGTCGGTTTCCAGGTATTTGCGCAGGTGCATCTGCGCCTGTTCGGGCGCATCCAGGTTCAGCTCGACGGCGCCGGCCAGCAGGATGCTCGGCATGTGCTCGGGGGCGCTCTTGAGGACGCGCTGCAGCGACTCGCGCGCCGCTGCGTTCTTGCCCTCGGAGTAGTCGAGCAGGCCCTGGGCGTAGGTCACGAGCAGGCTGTTCGGCGCGTTCTTGCGGCTGGCCGCGATTTCGGTGCGCGCTTCAGGGAACTTGC
>JAQGLR010000503.1 GCA_028292765.1 Massilia sp.
TCCCCCCTCTTTATCTGGGCAAACCGCAGCTTCAGGTGCGCCGGCTGGTCGCGCCGCGCCCGCACCGCTCCCGCTCCCGCTCCCGCTTCCACGCCTGCCGCCCCCGCCTCCTGGAACGGTTTCAGGATCACCCAGGCGGCATCCGGCCCGGCCTCGCCCGGCACCGGCTGAATACCGGAAAGCGCGGAAAGCGCCGCCGACGGCACCGACGGGATGGTTCCGGTGCCGATCCAGCTGGCAAACGCCTGGGCCACCGGCTCGATCCCCGGCTCGTCCATCCGCAACAGCGCCGCTCCCTCGAACCCGAGCATGCGCCGCGCCGCCGGGTTGGCGGTGTGGATGGCGCCGTCCGACCCGACCACCAGCACGCCGTCGTCCACATCGGCGATGACGATCTCGTTGATCGCCTGCTGCACTTCCAGGTCGGCGCCGCGCTGGGCGGCCAGCTCTTCCTGGCCGATCAGGCGCGCCGCCAGCCGGTTGACCAGCCAGACCGCGGCGAAAAAGGCGATGCCATACATCCCGCCCTGCATCAGGGCCGGCTCGCCGCCCCGCACGACGGTCTGCCAGAGCGCCTCGAGCAGGATGAAGATGGTGGCGATCGCCGCCGAGAACAGCGCCAGCACCAGCGGCGCCAGGATCGCCGCGCCGGCGAGCGGGAACAGGTACAGGATGCCGAGGCCGCTGCGCACGCCGCCGGCGGCGAGGTAGAGCAGCGAAATGACCGCCAGGTCGAGCGCGACCTGGGCCGCGAGCTGGGCCAGGAAGCGGCGCCGCCAGAAGGTCGTCAGCGCCCCGAAGCAGACCGCCGCGGCAAGGTAGAAGAAACAGGTGCGCGCATACGCCGGCGCATACACGAACGCATTCGGGGCCTGGCCGCCGCGCACGTCGAAGGCCAGGTACAGGATCAGTACCAGCGCGATGACGATGCGGGTGACGGTCAGCGCCTGCAGCGAGCGCCAGAAACTCTCGCGCCCCTGGCTGGACAAGGGCAAGGACAAGGGCAAGCGCGTGCTCAAGGTCTCGTCACGCCAGTCAATTGCCGATCCTGGCGGCATGGGCGGGGCTGCAGTAGTCCTGTCCCTCGACGCGCACGGCTTCGGAGGCCGGGAAATGCAGGCCGCAGTGCGCGCAGCTGGTCATGTTTTCGATGACGGCGGCGCTCTGCGCGCCTGGCCGCGGCGGCGGAACGTGCGTCTCGGCCCTGCGGATGGCGGCTCTCAGCTTTGACCTGATGGCAAACCCGATCACGACGACCAGGATGATCCAGAACACGATGCGGCTCATGCGACACCCCGCTGCAACACGACTTCGAGCACGAAGCGGCTGCCGACATAGGCCAGCGCCAGCGTGGCAAAGCCCGCCAGCGTGAAGCGCAGCGCCGTCTTGCCGCGCCAGCCGCGCCAGCGCCGTCCGGCCAGCAGGGCCGCGAACAGGAGCCAGGACAGCAGCGCGAACACGTTCTTGTGGTCCCAGCGCATGGCGCGGTCAAACAGCTGCTCGGAGAACACGACGCCCGACAGCACCGTCAGGGTGAGCAGCACGAAGCCGATCCCGATCAGGCGAAACAGCAGCTTTTCCATCGTCAGCAGGGCCGGCAGCTGGTCGAGCGCGCTGCCGAACCAGCCGCTGCCGGCGGTCACGGTGCGCGCATGCAGGCGCGTTTCCTGCAGCGCCATCAGCACGGCGTGGAAGGCGGCGATCGTCAGCGTGCTGTAGGCCAGCACCGCCACCGCAACGTGCCAGCCAAAGGCGCTCGACTGCCCCTGCAGCGGCATCAGCGCGCCCGGGAACAGCACCGGCAGCAAGGTGGCGACGACGGCGAAGGGCATCACCAGGCGGCGCAGGCCGTCGAGTGCGAAGTTGCGGTTCTCGAACCAGTAGGCCGCCACCGAGACCCACAGCGCGGCCGAGAGCATGATGGCAAAACCGATGCGCAGGCTGTTCGGGGCGAACCCGTCGCTCCACAGCGCCGCGCCGTGCACCGCCCAGGCCAGCGCGGTCACGATGGAGACGACAGCGCCCCGGCTCGAAGGCAGCAGGGCGCAGGCCGCGTACAGGAAAGCCGCGGCAAGAAAGAGGGTGATGTGCATAGCGGCAGTCTACACCACCGGCAAGCCGCACGTTCCCCTCGCCTTCCTCGCAGCTTCGTGCCAGCTGTTACTTCTACTTTCCTGCCGCCTAGCTGACCGCCGCCATGCGCAGCTCATCGCTGTGGTGGCCCAGCTCGCGTTTGATCTCGTTGAACTCGGGCGCGGCCGGGTCGCGCAGGCGCGGGAGTCCGACCAGCACGTCGCGCTTGACCGTGCCGGGCCGGTAGGTCATGACGACGATGCGGTCGGCCAGGTAGAGCGCTTCCTCGATGGTTTTGCGCAGGTCCGACCAGATGCGCGGCAGCTCGTCCTGCAGCTTGCGCCGGGTCAGTGCGTCGAGTGCGCCGAAGGGTTCGTCCATCGGCATGATCGGCGAATCGAGCGCCAGCACGCGCGCGAAAGTCCGACAGCGACAGCATCGCCAGCAGCCGTTCGACGAGGGCGTCGATCCCGGGCTTCGGCCTGCGTTTGATTTCGAGGCCGAACGCGATGTTCTTCTCGAGCGTCATCCAGGGGAACAGCGCGTACTCCTGGAACACCACCGTTATGCAGGCGTCAAAAAACGGGAAACTGCCGCTGCGGAGCCGTGTAGTGCATCGAAAACTATGTCAAAAGGAAAGAACTCTCCGCGCATCCAGAATGTGTCAGAGAAGGCGAACCCGGCTTTTGATGCAGCTCAAGCACGACGGCCAAAAATTCACGTTACGCAAGCCGCATTGGCGGGCAGGTCGGCTGTGCGCAGGGTAAAATGGAGGATTGCCGAATGCCGTCTTACTTATATAGTCAGGTAGATAGAACATGCTAGATAACCTTACCCAACGCCTTGCCAAGGTCGTCAAGACGATGCGCGGCGAAGCGCGCCTCACCGAAGCGAACACCGCCGAGATGCTGCGCGAAGTGCGCCTGGCCCTGCTCGAGGCCGACGTGGCGCTGCCGGCGGTGCGCACCTTCATCGCCAACGTCAAGGAAAAAGCGCTGGGCGAAGAAGTCGTCGGCTCGCTCAGCCCCGGCCAGGCGCTGGTCGGCGTGGTGCAGCGCGAGCTGGCCTCCCTGATGGGCGCCGACCTCGGCCCGGAAGCGACCCAGCTCTCGTTCGCCCAGCAGCCGCCGGCGATCATCCTGATGGCCGGCCTGCAGGGTGTCGGTAAAACGACCACCGTCGGCAAGCTCGCCAAGTACCTGAAGGAACAGAAGAAGAAAAAGGTCCTGACCGTTTCGGCCGACGTGTATCGCCCGGCCGCCATCGCGCAGCTCGAATCGGTCACGAAACAGGTCGGCGCCGACTTCTTCCCGTCCACCTCGACCGACAAGCCGGTCGACATCGCGCTCAATGCGCTGGACTGGGCCAGGAAGCACTACCACGACGTGCTGATCATCGACACCGCCGGCCGCCTCGGCATCGACGAAGCGATGATGCAGGAAATCGCCGCCATCCACGGCGCGGTGAAGCCGATCGAAACCCTGTTCGTGGTCGACGCCATGCTCGGCCAGGATGCGATCAACACGGCGAAAGCCTTCAACGACGCGCTGCCGCTGACCGGCATCGTGCTGACCAAGCTCGATGGCGATTCGCGCGGCGGTGCGGCCCTCTCGGTGCGCCACGTCACCGGTAAGCCAATCAAGTTCGCCGGCGTGTCGGAAAAGCTCGATGGCCTGGAAGCCTTCGACCCAAGCCGCATGGCGAACCGCGTGCTGGGCATGGGCGACATCCTGGCGCTGGTCGAAGAAGCCCGTAAAGGCGTCGACGAAAAGGCGGCGACGGACCTGGCCAACAAGATCAAGGTCGGCGGCCGCTTCGACATGAACGACTTCAAGGCGCAGCTGGCGCAGATGAAGAAAATGGGCGGCATGGCCGGCCTCATGGACAAGCTGCCGGCGCAGTTCCAGCAGGCCGCCGGCAACGCCAACATGGACCAGGCCGAAAAGCAGGTGCGGCGCATGGTCGGCATCATCGACTCGATGACGCCGCTCGAGCGCGCCAAGCCGGAACTGATCAAGGCCAACCGCAAGCGCCGCATCGCCGCCGGCGCCGGCGTGCAGGTGCAGGAAGTCAA
>JAQGLR010000417.1 GCA_028292765.1 Massilia sp.
CGGTGGAACTGGTGACGCGCGGCGACGAAGCCCTCGCCCGCTTCCAGGCCTTCGCACCGGACGTGGTCGTGCTCGACCTGATGCTGCCGGGCCTGGACGGGATGGTCGTCTGCCGCCAGATCCGCGCGCTGTCCGCGGTGCCGATCCTGATCCTGACGGCGCGCGAGGATTCCTACGACGAAGTCTCGGGCCTGGAACAAGGGGCGGACGATTTCGTCAACAAGCCGGTCCAGCCGCGCGTGCTGCTGGCGCGCCTGCGCGCCCTGCTGCGCCGGACCCAGCCGAAAGCGGCGGCGGACAGTGGCGAGCTGGTGTTCGGCGCCCTGCGCATCGTCGGCGCCGACCGCACCGTGTATTGGCGCGACGAACTCTGTGTGCTGAGCAATACCGAATACAAGCTGCTGCTGGTGCTGGCCGAGGCCGCCGGCCGCGTGCTGTCGCGCGACGAACTGCTGAAAAAAATGCGCGGCATCGAATTCGACGGGCTGGACCGCAGCATCGACAACTGCATCTCCAAGCTGCGGCGCAAGTTCGACGACACCAAGTCGGAGAAGATCAAGACGGTCTGGGGCGAAGGCTACCTGTTTTCGCCGTCGGCCTGGGCTTAGAGAGCGAGACGCTCTTCGGGAGCCGGCGCCACCTGGCCGGCGCCGTCAAATTCCTATTCGAACAGCGGCACGATCGCCAGCGGCGGATTGGCGGTAATAAGCTGCCCGCGTTCGGCGCCTTTGAAACGGTACAGCACCGTCGGGAAGCTATCGTCCATATCGCCCTGGAAGGCGATGCCGCCGGCGACGACCAGCGCGACATCGCTGCCGTCGGCACGCTGCAGGCGCACGCCGGCCTCCCCTGTCCGCTTGGCGAACACGAAGCGCACGCCGCTGCAATGGCGGTTGCGCAAGGAACCGTCGCCGTAGCGCGCGAAACCGAGCGCCTGCTCGCAGGCCGTGCGCAGCTCGGCATCCTCATACACGCCATCGGCCTGCAGCGCGATCGAAATGCGCGGGCGCACCGTGAAGGTGCCGATCTTGCGGCTGAGCACGAGGGCGACGTTCTCGTCGTAGGCGGCCTTCAGCAGGGGGAAGGCGGTGCGCCCGAGCGGGTCGAGCGGCAAATTCACCTGGTTGGTCTTGCCCGCGAGCGTCAGTTGCAGGGTGTCGAAGGAGCTGTTCTTGTCCTGCGGCGCCACTTGCAGCTGGCTTTGCAGATGGGTTTTCGGCCCGCCGTATTTTTCGAAGACGACCATCGCACGGTAGGCGTCGCGATAACTGACCCACTCGCCGGCGCGCACCTGGGCGCTGGCACAGGACGCAAACAGCGACAGGGCGCAACAGGTAGTCAGGTGGCGGGCCAGGGGCATCGTCAGAATCGCCAGGCGATGGCGGTGGAAACCGTCAGGTTGGTCGGCCGCAGGACGAGCGGGCTGCGGCGGGCGTCGGCTTGCAGGCGGCTTGCCTGTGCGTGTGAAGTCAGCACCCAGCCCGGCGCCAGCACCCAGGTCCAGCGCGCGCGCAGGTGCACGTCCTTCAGGCCGCCGGCGGGGGCATACGTCGCGTTACCGCTATTCACACTCTCCTCCTCGCTGACGCCGAAAAACGCCGCGTTATGGCTGCGGTTCACCAGCGTGACCCCGGCCGCCAGCGTCACCCGGTGCTGCCCACCGACATGCATGGCAAGACGCTGCACACCCAGGTCGAGCCGGGCGCCGTGGCGCTCGTTGCCGGCGCCATACAAGGTGCGGCTCGTCAGGCGCCACTGCGGGGTCAGGTACAGGTTCAGGAAGCCGCCGGCCTGCAGGCGGGTGCGGATGTCGGCCATGCCGGCGAGCCGGTTCCGAGGAAAATTCGCAGGAAAATCTGTCGGCAGTTTCGCCGCAAAACTGTCCGGCACGGCAAGGATGCTGGAACCCGTGTCGTCGATGCCGGCGGCGGCGTCGCCGTTGCCGCCGTCGTCGCGGCGCGGCTGCACTTCGACCAGCGGACCGAACTCGAGCTGCGGAGTACGCGCCATGTGGATGCCGGCGCTCAGGCCCGATACGAAGACGCCATTACTCCACTGGAACTGAAAGACCGGCAGTACCGTATGCTCCCGGTCTGCCCCGCCCTCGTAGCGCGGCTTCGAGACCACGCCCGCCCCGGCATACATGTCATGGCTACCGTCGGGCATCGGATTGGCCGCCGGGGTCTGTGCCAGGGCGGCGCTCGATACAGCGGCGCACGATACAAGGGCACAGGCGAAGGCGAAAAGCTTGGTCATGGTCGGGGTCGCGAAGACGCAGGCGCCAGTATTTTACGTTGAGGCAAGCCCAGCTCCCAAATCTCGTGGCTGCCCTGTTTGTACGCGCGGCGGGCCGGCGCTGCCTCTGCCCCGGGAGTGGCCGCGCGTCAAAGCGGCGGCCGGAATAAAAAAGCCCATCGACACTCGCATGTCGAGTGGGCAAACGGAAAAGCTGATCAACACCATCCGGCTCATCTTAGCCCGTCAAAACTTTCCGATCTCTCATCAGATGTAGACGAATTGTCGTGAATTTGTAATTACCGACATAAAGTTTGCGCTAGTACAATGTAACTATGAGAAGAACGATGTTGCTCAAGTTGATAAAGCGCGCGGGACAAGGGCCGGCGGCGGGAGGACCCGGGTGAACCGGATTTTCTTCCGCTTTTTCACGCTGGTGATGCTGTCGATCACCGCCGCCACCTTCGTGATCTACTTCGCGATGAGCCGGCTGTTCGGCGACCCGCTGGACGACATCGCGCGGCGCCAGGCCTCGGCCCAGATCTTCCTGATCGAGCAATACGTCGACGAGGCGCCGACCGACGAATGGCTGGTCCGCCTGAACCGCGTGCGCGAGGTGTCCGACACGCGCTTCGACCTCATCATGCTGAACAAGGCGCGCTCGCTGCTGCCCGCCACCAGCCTCGCGGCGCTGGAGCGCGGCGAGGTCGTGCTCGACGTCGACGGCAAGGCATTTTTCCGCCGCGTCGACCTGAAGGGCGAGCGCTACATCGGCAGCGAGGCCGAGGTCATTTACGCCCAGGACTTGCCGATCGATATCGGACTGGCGCTGCAGATGGAAGTGGTGCGCTATGTCATCGTGGCGCTGGCGCTGCTGCTGCCGATCCTGCTCTGGTCGCGCTCGCACTGGCAGGGACTGCAGTCGCTCGCGCGCGTGGCCGACCAGTTCGGCGCCGGCAAGCTGTCGGCGCGGGCGCGCATGCAGCCCTCAAGCAGCATCTACCCGCTGGCCGAGCGCATCGACCACATGGCCGACCGCATCGAGGAATTACTGGTTTCGCAAAAGACCCTGCTGCATTCGGTGTCGCATGAGCTGCGCACGCCGATCGCCCGCCTCGAGTTTGCGCTCGAGTTACTCGATACCAAAGCCAACGATCCGGCGCTGAAGAAGCGCATCGCGGCCATGGAAGGCGACCTGTCGGAACTGAATACCCTGGTGAACGAGCTGCTCGGCATGGCGCGGCTCGACAGCGGGCAAGCCTTGCAGCTCGAACCCGTCGACCTGGCCTTAATAATCGGCACGGTCGAGGCGTCGCTGCCGCCAGGCGCGGCCGTGCTGGCGATCGATTGCGCGCCGGATGCGGGGTCGGTCGAGGCCGATCCGCGCCTGCTGGGGCGGGCGCTGTCGAATTTGCTGCGCAATGCGCAAAAGTATGCGGCGGGCACGATCCACGTGGTGGTGCGCCGCGATGGCGCACGGGTGACGATCGCGGTCGAGGACGACGGGCCGGGGATTCCCGAGGACGGGCGCGAGCGCATTTTCGAGCCGTTCTACCGGCTCGACCGCAGCCGCGACCGGGCCACCGGCGGGTTCGGGCTGGGCCTGTCGATCGTGCGCAAGGCGGTGCACTTGCACGGGGGCAGCGTGCACGTGGAGCGATCGGCGCTGGGCGGGGCCCGGTTTGTGGTGGGTTTGCCCGGGTAGGGTGAGCGGCACAGCCGCCCACCCTACTTCACTTCCGGCCTGACGTGCGTGAAGCCGTACCACAGGTGTTCCCACCAGTGGTCGCGCGAGCGCACGGTGTACAGGCAGGCCTTGTCGACGTCGCCCTTGAACACCGGGTCCGGACATTTATTCGTCAGCAACGCGTAACGCTGGTTCTCCGCATTGACGAGCGCAATGCAGAGCCAGATGACGAGGCCGCCAAAAACGACGGCAAGCGACCAGGCCACGTGGTTCACGTGGCTGGTCTCGAACAAGTCCTCTTCCCGAGGGCGGGCTCCCTCGTAGAGTTCGAGGACTTTGCGTTCTCCGTCGCTCATTTCGTGGCGGCTGCTTTCGCGACCAGCGCATCGAGGACCTGGAAGCTCGCCTGCAGCATCTGGTTACGGTCCTGGATCTTCAGCTTCTCGGCCACCTGGCCCGGCGAGGTCATGTACTTGCCGTCGACGATCAGGGTCGGGGTGCCCGTCACCTG
>JAQGLR010000472.1 GCA_028292765.1 Massilia sp.
CGGTGCTCGGCTCGCTGCTGGCATCGCTCTACCGTGCCGCAGTCGCCGTGTATGTCGGCGGAATCGCGGTCACGGCGAGCGGGCGGTCGGGGGCGACCGAGCTGGTGCTCGCCGGCCCGCTGCGCCAGGTCATCGAGGACCACGCCGGCGACGACGTCGGCACCCGTGTCTCGATCGACGAGACCGGCATCGAAGTGCAGCAGGAGCGCGGCCAGGAGAACCCCCGGGAGAACCCCAAGGAGAGCCCAAACCAGGCGGCGGGCGGCACGGATGCTGCCGCCAGCGATTCCCCATCGGGCGTCGTGCGCGGCGCCGAAGGCGTGGCAAAAGGGGTGGCCGGCCGCGGCATCCGCATCTCGACCGGGATCGACGAAGAATCGCGCGCCACCCAGGCCGCGCTCGGCCTGGCCTCGGTGCTGGGCGGGATCGTGCTGTTCCTGGTGTCGCTCGTCCTCACGCGCTATGCGGCGCTGGGCGTGAAACGCTATGTGCAGATGAACCTGTCGCTGCTGCGGGGAGCATGAGCATGCCGATGCGTACCTTGTTCAGGGTGGGCCTGAGCCTGCTGGTGCTGGCCTTTGTCCTGATCGGCCTGTCGTACAGCGTGCTGCGCGCACAGGGCGTGTCGATACGCCACGAGGGCCGCATGGTCGGCGAGGAAACCCGCCCCATCAGGCGCGACATCCGCGCGGTCGAGCTCTCGGGCCCGATCGACCTGACCCTGCACTACGGGGCCCAGCCGTCGCTGGTCGTGCGCGGCGAGCAGCGCCTGCTGGCGAATGTCGAAACGACGCAGGATGGCCGCGTGCTGCACATCGGCACGCGCGGCATCGTGCTGCGCCACCGCGAGCCGATCGTGGTCGAGCTGACCCTGCCGGCACTCGACCGCACCAAGGTCGACGGCAGCGGCGACACCGAGGTGAACGGCTTCGCCGGCGAACGCATCGAGCTCGAACTGAGCGGCTCGGGCAGCCTCGAATTCAATGGCCGCTACCGCCAGGCCCGCGCCCTCATGCAGGGCAGCGGCGCGCTGACGCTCGACGCCGGCAATGGCGACAGCGTCGAGGCAGAATTGATGGGTTCAGGCGAGATGACCCTGGCGGGCGCGGCGCGCAGCGTCAAGGTCGCGTCGAACGGCTCCGGCCGGCTCGACGCCCAGCGCCTGCGTGGCGAGGTCGTCGAAGTGCGCCAGACCGGCTCCGGCAACACCAGCGTGACCGCGCATGCGCACGTCACGGCCGCCGTCAGCGGCAGCGGCGAAATCGACGTCTACGGCAACCCGCCGCAACGCAGCATCAGCCGTACCGGCAGCGGCGACGTCCACTTCGATCACTGATCCCGCACATTGCCGAGCCAGCGCAGCACGCCGCTACCGGCAGCCCGGCCGCTGGCGAAGCAGGCGGTGAGCAGGTAGCCGCCGGTCGGCGCTTCCCAGTCGACCATTTCGCCGGCCACGAACACGCCCGGCAGCGCGCGCAGCATGCCGTTGGCGTCTATAGCCTCGAAACGCACGCCGCCGGCGCTGCTGATCGCTTCATCGATCGGGCGCGGGCGTTTCAACACGAGCGGCAGCGCCTTGATGGCGGCGGCGAGCCGTTCCGGATCGGTAAACGCTTCCTGCGACAGGCACTCGCGCAGCAGGCCCGCCTTTACCCCCTTGATCCCCAGGCGGCTCTGCAGGTGGCTCGACATCGAGCGCGAGCCGCGTGGTCTCGTCACCTCGTCGCGCACCCTCTCCAGGCTGTGATCCGGCGCCAGGTCGAGCCAGATGGTGGTGCTGCCGCGCGCGGCGACCTGGTCGCGCAGGGGCGCCGACAAGGCATACACCAGGCTGCCCTCGATGCCGGTGGCCGTGACCACGAACTGGCCCTGGCGCCGGGCACGGGCACCCGCGCGGTCTTCATACTCGATGGCGACCGTGGTGAGCGGCGCGCCCGCGTATTTTCCGCTGAAGTGCGCGCTCCAGCCGGTGTCGAAGCCGCAATTCGACGGCATCAGCGGCGCAACATCGACTGCGCGCGCCGTCAGCAGCGGCACCCAGGCGCCGTCGGAACCGAGGCGCGCCCAGCTCGCGCCGCCGAGGGCGAGGATGGCGGCATCCGGCCGCAGGTCCGACTCCCCGTCGGGCGTGGCGAAGCGCAGCGCGCCATCCTGCCAGCCCTGCCAGCGGTGGCGCATGTGGAAACGCACGCCGCTTTCGCGCAGGCGGTGCAGCCAGGCGCGCAGCAGGGGCGCCGCCTTCATGTCGGCCGGGAACACCCGGCCCGAGCTGCCGACAAAGGTGTCGATGCCGAGGCCGTGGATCCATTCGCGTACCCGGGCCGGGTCGAATCCCTCGATCCAGGCGGCGACTTCCGGGCTGCGCGCGCCGTAGCGTTGGATGAAGTCCCCGGCCGGCTCGGAATGGGTAATGTTCATACCGCCCTTCCCGGCCAGCAGGAACTTGCGCGCCACCGAGGGCATCGCGTCGTACACGTCCACCTGCACGCCGCCGGCGGCGAGGGTTTCGGCCGCCATCAAACCGGCGGGACCGCCGCCGATGACGGCGACACGGGGACGAGGCTGGAGGGATGCTGGCATGCTGGCGTGGCGAAAGGATGCGGAAGAAGGATCGGCATTGTAGTCGAGATTGCGCTGCGTTTGGCAGATGTAAAGGGGCCTTGACATGTCGATTTGCCTCGTCTACGATGTAAAGCATACTTTACATATGGAGCCGGACATGCACGAGAAGCGCATCATGAAAACCTATCTCCGCGAGCTGTTCGGCTCGATTGCCCTGTACACCCTGCTGCTCGTGCTGGCGATCCGTTTCGGCCGCCCGATGCCCGAGGGCGTGCTGCGCACGGCGGTCCTCGTGAGCCCCATGATCGGATTCGGGCTGGCGATCTGGGCCATCGCGCGCCACTTGCGCCGCGCCGACGAGTACATCCGCCAGTGGCTGCTGGAAAGTGTCGCGCTCGCCGCTGCCATCACCGCAGGCCTCACTTTCACCTACGGCTTCCTCGAGACCGCCGGCTTTCCGCGCCTGTCGATGTTCACCGTCTGGTGCGTCCTGTGCGGGTCGGGCGCCGTGGTCGTACTGGTGCGCAAGCTGCTGGACCGATGAAGAACGCCATCCGCGAACTGCGCGCCGCGCGCGGCTGGAGCCAGGCCCACCTGGCCGAGCTGCTCGACGTGTCGCGCCAGACCATCATCGCCATCGAAACCGGCCGCTACGACCCCAGCCTGCCGCTTGCCTTTGCGATTTCCCACATATTCCAGCAAACGATCGAATCGATCTTCACCCCTGACCAGGAGCCGGCATGAAATTGACACCAACCCTGTTGTTCGCACTGTGCGTCGCCGCCAGCGCCCCGGCCTTTGCGGCGCAATTGCACACTGAGCTGCCCGCCACGCCCAACCGCTTCACCGTCGCCTTGTCCGCGCCGGTCGATCGCTTCGAGATCAAGGGCATGCTGGTCGAGCGCCACGGCCTCGGGCCAAAGAACCTGATCCTGATTCCGGGCCTGGCCACCGGCGGCTGGGTGTGGCAGGAAACGGCGCGCGAATTCGCCGCTTCCCACAGCGTGTACGTGGTCACCCTGCCCGGCTTCGACGGCCGCCCCGCGCTCGAAGGCAATCCCTTCGACGCCGCGCGCGCCGCCCTGCTCGAGCTGATGGTGTCGCGCCGCCTGGTCAAGCCGGTACTCGTCGGGCACAGCCTGGGCGGCACGCTCGGGATCAGCCTGGCTGCCGACGAGCCGGGCCGCATCGGCGGCGTGGTGAGCGTCGACGGCCTGCCGGTCTTCCCGCGCACCGAAGACTTGCCGGCCGAGCAGCGCGCAGGCATGGCCGAAGGCATGCGGCGCCAGATGGCGGGCCTGGCCGCGCCCGCCTTCGCGGCCCAGCAACGGCAATACATGCGCGCGAACGGCATGGTCGACATGTTCAAGGCCGACGACGCCGCCGGGCTCACGGCGCGCAGCGACCCGCAAGCGGTCGGCGCCTACATGGCGGCCGTGCTGGCGCAGGACTTGCGTGCGCGCCTGCCGTCGATCGCCGCGCCGGTGCTGGTGGTGGTCCCGTCCTACGCGCCGGACCTGGCCCGGCAGGGGGTGTCCGCAACCGAGAAGCTGGCGTATTATCGGGAACTCATGACGGGAACAAAACGCCTGGAAATGGCAGCAATCGACAACGCGCGCCACTTCGCGATGATCGACCAGCCGCGTGCGTTCAACGACGTGTTGCGCCGCTTTTTGAACACCCTCTGACAACCCTTCGAGGAGCATGCCATGCCCAAGCTGTCCTACTGGATCGGCCAGTACCTGATCGCTGTCGTCTCGATGTTCGTCCTGCTGCTCGCCATCGATGTCCTCATGCGCGGCGAGTCGCTGGCCCGGGCCTGGCCCTCGGCGCTGGCCTGGGCAGCGGCCGCGTCCGCCATCTTCATCGGCTCGCGTTACCGCAACATGCGCAACAACATCGCCTGCGGCGTCCTCGACAAGAAGTAAACACCTTCCTCCTCCTTGATGCACCCGGAGTCCGCCTTCGCCGGCGGGCCCTGTCCTGTCGTGTTATTCACGATGCATTTGTTAAGAATATAAGATTCTGCTTGACAAGCATTATGCAAAGAATATTCTTACAGGCACGTGAACGATGCGCGTCCATGAGGCGCGCACGATTCGCCCGCTAGTCCGTTTCACCATCTTGGAGGATGAATATGTCGTTGAAGACAGGGCCAAACACGGCCCGCAGGACCGTACTGGGCGCCATCGCGTCCAGCCCGCTGTGGCTGCAAAGCGCATGGGCCGCTTCGCAGTCGATGAAGATCTCGCACCAGTTCCCCGCCGGCAGCATCATGCAAGGCGATTTCCGTGACCGGCTGTGCCGCATGTTCGCGGCCGACGTCGAAAAACGCACCCGCGGCAGCCTCAAATTCTCGATCTACCCGAATTCGTCGCTGATGGCGCCGAACGCCCAGTTCGGCGCGCTGCGCAAGGGCGGGCTCGACCTCGCGCTGGTGCCGCTGTCCTACGCGGCAAACGAAGCGCCCGAAGCCAACATCGGCCTGATGCCGGGCCTGGTGAGCTCGTACAGTCAAGGCTATGCCTGGAAAAACGCCGAGGTCGGCAAGGAGCTGACCCGCATCCTCGCCGGGCAGGGCCTGGTCATCGTCAGCTGGATCTGGCAGGCCGGCGGCGTCGCCGCGCGCGCCAACCCGATCGTGGCGCCCGAAGACGTGCGCGGCCTGAAGGTGCGCGGCGGCTCGCGCGAGATGGACCTGATCCTGCAGCAAGCCGGCGGCACGGTCGTCAGCATGCCGTCCAACGACATCCATGGCGCGATGAAGAGCGGCGCGCTGGACGCGGCATTCACCTCGTCGACCTCGCTGATGTCGTTCCGGCTGCAGGAAGTGTCGCGCGCCCTGACCTCCCCGCGCGGCGGCGGCTACTGGTTCATGCTCGAGCCCCTGCTGATGTCGAAGACGAAATTCGACCGCATGAGCCGCGAGCAGCAGGCAGCCGTGATGGCTGTCGGCGCGGACCTCGAGAAGTTCGCGCTGCGCATGGCGCAGGCGGACGATGCGGCCGTGGCGGCCGTGTACGCCCGCAGCGGCGCACGCGTGGCCGAGATGGATGCAGCGGCGCTCACCAAGTGGCGCGACCTGGCGCGCACCACGGCGTGGGCCGATTTCGGTGGACGCAGCGAAAACTGCGCGAAACTGCTGGCGCTGGCGGAAAAGTCGATCGTGGCGCTGTAAGCTTGTGACCGGGGCCTAGCCTCCGGTCACGGGCGGAAAGAACGCCACTTCCCCGCCCTCTTTCACTTCGGTTCCGGGATCGCACATAACGTGGTTGAAGGCCATGCGCAGCGCGCGCTCGTGGCCGAGGGCCGCGCGCCAGGCGCCGCCCCGTTCGATCAGGTGCTCGCGCACCGCCCCTACCGTATTCACCCCCGGCGGCAGCTCGATTGGTTCGTTCGAGACGCCAACGGCCTCGCGTACGGAGGCGAAAAATCTGAGTTCGATGTGCATGGGTTCAGTGCTGTAACTCGGCGAAGGGAATGAAGCGCACCATGTCGCCTTCATGGATGATGCGCCCGGGTGGATTGTCGACCAGGCCGTCGCCCCAGACCGTGGAGGTGAGCACGCCCGAACCCTGGTTCGGGAACAGGTCGAGCCCGCCGCCGGCATTCACGCGCGCGCGCAGGAATTCGTTGCGGCGGTCGGCCCTGGGCAGGCTGAAGTCGGCCCGCACCTGCCAGGCGCGCGGTTCCACCGGCCCCGACACGCCCTGCAGGCGCAGCAGGAAGGGCCGCACGAACAGCAGGAAGGTAATGAAGCTCGATACCGGATTGCCGGGCAGGCCGATGAAGAAAACGGCGCCGGTGGCGCTGTTTTCGCGCGTGCCCCCACTCCGGCGGACTTCGCCAAACGCCAGCGGCTTGCCGGGCTTGACCGCAATCTGCCACATGTTCAGCCGTCCTTCCGCCTCCACGGCCGGCTTGATGTGGTCTTCCTCGCCGACCGAGACGCCGCCCGAGGTGATGATCAGGTCGTGCTCGCGCGCCGCTGCGCGCAGCGTCGCGCGCGTGGCCTCGAGCGAATCCGGGACAATGCCGAAATCGGTGATGGCGCAGCCGAAATTCTCCAGCAGCCCACGCAGCAGGAAGCGGTTCGAGTTATAGATGGCGCCCGGCGCGAGCTGGCCACCCGGCGCTTCGCCCGGCATGGTCAGCTCGTCGCCGGTAAAGAAGACGGCCACGCGCAGGCGCCGGCGCACCGGCAGGCTGGCCAGTCCAACCGAGGCGGCCAGGCCAAGCTCCTGGCTGCGCAGGCGCGTGCCGGCCGCCAGGATGGTGGATCCGGCCTGGATGTCTTCGCCCGCGCGGCGGATCCACTCGCCGCTTTTCGGCACATGCCGGATGGTGACAGTCTCGTCCTGTACCTCGCACTGTTCCTGCATCACGACCGCGTCCGCCCCTTCGGGAATCATCGCGCCGGTGAAAATGCGCGCGGCGGTGCCGGCCTCCAGCGGCTGGCCGACCGTGCCGGCCGGGATGCGCTGCGCCACGCGCAGGAGCGCACCGCCGTTGGTGCAGTCCGCGGCGCGCACGGCGTAGCCGTCCATCTGCGTATTGTCGTTCGATGGCACGTCGATGGTCGAGGCCACGTCGAGCGCGAGCACGCGGCCGTTCGCCTCGAGGGTCGGCACCTGCTCGACTTCGAGGACCGGGCGTGCGGCCGCGAGCAAGGTGTCGAGCGCTTCGCGCACCGACAGCATCGGGCGCGGGGCGGGTTTGTCGTCCGGGGCCGCCATGGTCACAATCCCGTGTGCGCGGCGATGAAGGTCTTCATCTCGTCGATATTCGGCCGCATCAGCACGAACTTCTGCGGCAGCGATTCGATGTCCTCGAAGCCGGCCGGGCGCTCGGCATCCATTCCCAGTGCTTCCAGGATCGTCTCGTTGAATTTCGCGGCCAGCGCGGTCTCGAGCACGATCATCGGCACGCCGGGCGCCATGTGCTCGCGCGCGACTTTCAGGCCGTCGGCGGTGTGGGTGTCGACCGTGATGCCGTAGTCGTCGAAGGCCATGCGGATCGTCTCGAGGCGGTCGGCGTGGGTCGATTTGCCGGAGACGAAACCGTATTCGCCGACGCGCCTGAACTCGTCGCCATCCGCGCCGGGCGCGCCCGACAGGTCGAAACCGCCGTGCGTGTCGACTTTGCGGAACAGCGCATGCGTACGCTCGCTGTCGCGCCCCACGAGGTCGTAGATGAAGCGTTCGAAGTTGGATGCCTTCGAGATGTCCATCGACGGGCTGCTGGTGTGGAAGGTCTCGCCGGACTTGCGCACGCGGTAGACCCCGGTGCGGAAGAATTCGTCGAGCACGTCGTTTTCGTTGGTGGCCACGACGAGCTTGTCGATCGGCAGGCCCATCATGCGTGCGATGTGGCCGGCGCAGATGTTCCCGAAATTCCCCGACGGGACCGTGAACGACACCTTTTGGGAGTTGGCGGTGGTCGCCGCCAGATAGCCGCGGAAGTAGTACACGACCTGGGCCACCACGCGCGCCCAGTGGATCGAATTGACGGTGCCGATCTTGTGGCGCGCCTTGAACGACAGGTC
>JAQGLR010000482.1 GCA_028292765.1 Massilia sp.
ACATCGGCCAGCAGCGCATTGCAGCGCGGCGTCGCGCCCAGCAGATCGGGCACGCTGGCCAGGTCGACCAGGATCTGGCGCGCGCGCTCGACCGATTGCCCCTCGTTGGCCGCGGCCAGGTTGGTCAGGCGGCGCAGGTTTTCCTCGGAAGCCTCGATCGCCTGCTCGCGCTCGCGGATGCCGCCCAGGATCGTCATCAGGGCCAGCGGCAGGATCGCCAGCGCAACGAGCAGCATCAGGCGGCTGCGCAGGCTCTTCAGCCTGAAGAGCGGGGACGGCATCATCGGCCAGCCGCGAGGTCAGCTGCAAGGTCAGCCGCAGCGCGGTCGCCAAAGGCCACCAGCCGCCGCACGCCTTCCATCAGCGTGTAGACGTCGTCGCAGATGTAGCCGATGCGAATGAAGCCGGGCACGCCGAGCGCGTCGCCCGGCATGATGGCCACGCCTTCTTCGGCCAGCAAGGCTTCGGCGAAGGCTTCCGTATCGTGGGTGAGGGCGCGCACGTCGGCCCACAGGTAAGGCCCGGAATCGGGACAGTCGATGCGCAGCCAGGGCAGCTCGCGCAGGTGGCGCAGCACCGTGTCGCGCCGCTCGCGGTATTCAATGACCATGTGCCGCTGCACGCCGCAGTCGAATGCGGCGACGGTCGCGACCTGGGCCAGGTGCGAGGCGGCCGCCGTGATCGGTCCCTGCAGCGTCTGCATCGCCCCCACGATCGCGGCCGGGGCCAGCGCGAAGCCGAGGCGCCAGCCCATCATCGCGTAGCTTTGCGAGGCCGAAAAGAGCGTCACGACGCCGATCGCGCGCCAGTCGCACAGGGTGGCGAAGCTGGTGTGGACGGGACCGAAGCTGAGGTGTTCGTAGCTTTCGTCGACGATGACCTGGGCGCCGATGGCCTGGACCCAGTCGGCCAGGTGCTCCAGTTCCTGGCGGTCGAACACCTTGCCGGTCGGGTTGTGCGGGTTGTTGATGATGACGAGGTCGGCGGCCGGACAGGCGGCCAGCGTTTCCGGCGTGATGCTCGCCGGGAGGTCGACCAGCAGCGGGCGCAGCCCGAGCAGCAGGCAGGTGGTGACGTAGGCCGGCCAGTGCGGCTTGAAGACCAGCACGGTGTCGCCCGGGTCGGTCATCGCATACAGCGCCTCGTACAGCGCCTGCTTGGCGCCGTTGGTGACGATGATTTCATTGGCCTGGGCTGGAATGCCGTTTTCGCGGCCGAGCTTGCCGCACAGGCTGCGCCGCACGTCGAGCGCGCCGGCGACGCCGGTGTAGGGCATGGTGCGTTCTTCCTGCACGGCCCGCGTCACGGCGTCGAGTACCGGGGAGGGGGGCGAGACGTGCGAGATCGCAATCGAGAAATCGATGATGCCCATGCCTTCGTTGCGGAAGTCTTCGACGCGGCCATGCATGGCGGTCGTGGCGAGGGGACGGGATGCGGCAATCCGCTGCGAAATCTTCATCTTGTTATGTACCGTGAGTAATCGAGTCCAACTGTGTCTTCGCGTGGCTTCTCCATGCCACAAAGATTTCTTGATTGTACTAAATATTCGCTCGCGGGCGAGCGCAAACCGAGGCAAACGGCGCGTTCCCTTTCGGGCGTGTTGAAACGCCCACAGCGGTACGTGCCACGCGTGGAGGTGCGAGCGCCGTGGGAGAGGAGTTTCTGGTACGGTAATCACAACTGCAAGAACGGAGCGACCATGAACAACCAGATCGTACGCATGCTGCCCAACTACGAGGCGGCCGAGCGGGCGCGCATCGGCCTGCTCGCCGAAGGCTTCGACCGCGATGGCATCGACATCTCCGTCGCCATCGATGAGGCCGGGCCCGGCGAGGGCAATTTCTACATCGGCGACTCGCCGGAAGTCAAAGGCGGCACCGACTACAAGGACGTTTTCGTGGCCGGCGAGCACGCCGGCCACTGCGTGGTGACGGTGACCGTCGCCGACGCCGCCCAGCTCGAACGGGCGACGGCGATCCTCGATTACAACGGCGCGCTCGACATCGACGCCGCGCGCAATCCGCCGAACCGGGCCTGATCGTACCAGGCGAGCCGGATCGCACCAGCCCCTGTCCTTAACTCCAGCTCAGGTCGGTCTTGCTGAGCGGGAGCTCGCGCACGCGCTTGCCCGTGGCGGCGAAGATCGCGTTGCAGACGGCCGGCGCCAGTGGCGGCAGCACCGGCTCGCCCAAACCTGTCACCGGGTAATCGGTCTTCAGGAAGTGCATCTCGATCTTGGTCGGCGTGTCCGGCATGCGCAGCAGCTTGTAGTCGTGGAAATTGCTCTGCACGATGCGGCCCTTGTCGATGTCCAGCTCGGGGTACATCAATGTCGACAGGCCGTCGATCACCGAGCCCTGCACCTGGTTTTCCGCACCGCTGAGGTTGACGATCTGGGCGCCGATGTCGGTCACGACCACCACGCGGTCCACCTTCAGTTCGCCGCTTTTCGACACCGTCACCTCGGCCACTTCGGCCACGTAACCGCGGTGGCTGAAGTGGAAGGCCACGCCCGCGCCCTGGCCGCGCGCGAACTTGCGCTTGCCCCAACCCGACTTTTGCGCCACTTCTCGCAAGACCTTGCGCATGCGCGCCACGCTGTACGGCTGGCCGCGCTCGCCGGTGCCGGGCACGATGTCCTTCTCGCCCAGCAGTTCGAGGCGGAATTCGACCGGATCGCGTCCGCCCGCGTGCGCCAGTTCGTCGATGAAGCTGTGGAATACCCACGAAAACACGTTGCTGCCGGGCGCGCGCCACGGTCCCATCGGGATCCGGCATTCGAGCGCGGTTTGTTCGAGCAGGCAGTTGGCGAGCCAGCGGCCCGGGAATTCGTCGCCGGACAGGCTGCCGCCGCTGCCCGGCTGCAGGATGCTCTTGCCGTCGCGCTCGATGCGGTTGGCAAAGGTGACGAAGTGGTTGTGCCATCCGACCAGCTTGCCGTTGGCGTCGACTCCGCCGCGCAGGTGGTGGAAGCCGCCCGGACGGAAATGGTCGTGCTGCAAGTCGTCTTCGCGCGTCCAGGTCAGCTTGACCGGCGCCCCGACTTTTTGTGCGATCGCGCTTGCTTCGACGATGAAGTCGGAACTCAGGCGCCGGCCGAAGCCGCCGCCGCTGCGGATGATGTGCAGCGTGATCTTTTCCTTTGGAATGCCAAAGGTCGTCGTCACCAGCGCCTGGCCGGAGCCCGGGTTCTGGGTCGGCGCCCACAGTTCCAGCGTCCCGTCCGCGGGCTTGAACCAGGCCGTGCAGTTCTGCGGCTCCATGCTCGCGTGCGAGATGAACGGGTAGCGGTAGCTCGCTTCCACGGTCTTCGCGGCGCCGGCAAAGGCGGCGCGCACGTCGCCATCCTGGCGCAGGATCGTCGTGCCCGGTTTGCCGGCAGCAAGCTGGGCCTGGGCGGCAAAATCGGCCCAGCTGTGGCTGGCGCCCGGACCTTCGTCCCACTTCACTTCGAGCTGGCGCCGCGCCTTGAACGCGGCCCAGGTCGAGGTGGCGACGATCGCCACGCCCGGACGCAGGCCGTTCAGGTTGGCGTTGCCTTCGACGATGAACGCGTCCTTGACGCCGGGCAGTGCCTTGATCGCGTCCAGGTTGGCGCTGACCGGTTTGCCGCCGAGCACTGGACACTTGACGTAGACCGCGTACAGCATGCCCGGCAATCGCACGTCGATGCCGAACAGCGGCTTGCCGCTGACAATCGCCGCGTTGTCGACGCCGCCGATGCGCGTGCCGAGCAGTTTATACGTGGCCGGGTCTTTCAGTGTTACCGAAGCCGCGTCGGGCACGGGCAGGCTGATCGCGGCCGGCACCAGTGCGCCGTAGCCGAGCTTGCGCTTGCTGGCGGCGTGGTGGATCGCGCCATGCGCGGCGCTGCATTCGGATGGCGGCACTTTCCAGATCTGGGCGGCAGCCTGCACCAGGATCGTGCGTGCGGTCGCGCCGAGGCGGTGGAAATCGTTGTAATTGGTCGGCGTCGAGGTCGAGCCGCCCGCACCCTGGCTGCCATAGGCCGGGTTCAGGTCGCCCTGGACGATGCGCACGTCCTTCCAGTCGATCTCGAGTTCCTCGGCGATGATCATCGGCAGCGAGGTCTTGATGCCCTGGCCGATCTCCGGCTGCTTGGAGACCAGGGTGACGACGCCGTCGCGGCCGATGCGGATGAAGACGCTCGGCGTAAAAGCGGCGCTGGCCGCCGGTGCGACCGCCGGGTTGGCCGCATTGGCCAGCGCCGCTGCCGGGGCGATGCCGATGAAGAGGGCGCCGGCAGTGCTGGTGCCCAGGAAACGGCGGCGCGAAGGAGACAGTGGGGCGCTCATTTCTTGCCCTTTCCATTGCTGGCGATCTCGGCGGCGCGGTGGATGCCGGCGCGGATGCGCGTGTAGGTGGCGCAGCGGCACAGGTTGCCCGCCATCGCTTCGTCGATCTGGCCGTCGGTCGGGCGCGGATGCTGTTTGAGCAGGGCGCAGGCGCTCATGATCTGGCCCGACTGGCAGTAGCCGCATTGCGGCACGTCGAGTTCCTGCCAGGCTTGCTGGAGCGGGTGCTGGTGGTTGCGGTCCAGGCCCTCGATGGTCGTGACTTTCTGGTTGCCGATGCTGGAAACAGGCATCAGGCAGGAACGGGTCGGCGCGCCGTCGACGTGCACGGTGCAGGCGCCGCACTGGCCCGCGCCGCAGCCGTACTTGGCGCCAACGAGGCCGAGCGAATCGCGCAGGGCCCACAGCAGCGGGGTGTCCGCCTCGACGTCGACCGTTTGCCGCTTGCCATTGATGTTCAGCGTGTATTTACTCATGACTCTTCCTTGCCTGATGACAAACCTGAACATCCTACCAAAATGGCGTCGATAAGCGGTGGCTGGAAGAAAGTTTATTGTTGGAGAATTGTTGCGGGAAGGAGCGCCGCAGAATAAGCTTGGGGTGTGCATCCGTACGACCGCGTGGCCAGAAATAACAACGCCGGCATTGCGCCGGCGTCGACCTGGTGAAGCCGCAAGCTGCCGCTAAATCCCTTCCGGATAGGTCTCCGGGGGTTCGCCCGAATGCCAGCCGCTGGTGGCGTCGAGCGGGGTCAGCGCTTCGGTGCGGTCGATGTGGATGATCGCGTCGAACTGCTGGGCCAGCTGGGCGTCGAAGTAGTGGCTCTGGCGTTCGGTGCGCGGCAGGTAGAGCACGCCGATCGCGCGTTGCAGGCGCCGTTCGAGCAGCAGGCGGCGAGCCGGGCTTTCGTCGCGCAGGTTCAGGTAGAAACGTTCCAGTCCGACGGCATGCAGCAATTCTTCGTAGCTGCCGGGCATGCCGGGCCGGACCCGCTTGCGCTCGGCCGGACCGTCCCACTCGGAGGCGGCCGTCACATGGCCGAGGTAAGTCGAAAAGCCGACCAGGCAGGTTTCACCGGGGTAGGCTTTGCGCGCCAGCTCGCCGACATTCCATTCGCCCAGGCTGCCCATGTCGGTCGCGCGCGCGTCGCCGATGTGCGAGTTGTGCTCCCAGACGACGATCTTCGCCGGTGTGCCGTCCTTGGACAGGTGGCGGTTGAGCGCATCGAGCGTTTCGGCCATGTGGCTGTCGCGCAGGTTCCAGGAAGATACCCGGCCACGGAACATGGTGCGGTAGTACTCCTCGGCGTTTTTCACCAGGCGCGCGTTCTGCTGGGCGTAAAAGAAGGCGTCCTCGGGCGAGGCGCCGTCGGCCTGCATGTAGTCGAAGGCGCGCTGCTGCAATGCCTGCAGCTGGGTCAGCACTCCCTGCTGGCACGATTCGGACAGGCCGACACCGGTGGCATAGCCGTAATGCTGGCTGTCTTCGTCGTAATGGTCGAAACAGGCGTAGCGCTGCCGCGCTTCCTGCGCCGCGGCCGGGTCGACCTGCTCGAGGTAGTTCAGCACCTCGCGCACGGAGGTGAACAGGCTGTAGAGGTCGAGCCCATAAAAACCCACCTTCGGCCCGGCCTGCACGCCCGCGTTGTGGCCGCGCAGCCAGTCGACAAAGTTGGCGACATCGGTATTGCGCCACATCCAGGCCGGGAAGCGCTCGAAGCCCGACAGGGCCTCGTTGGCACTCGTATCCTCGCCCTCGCCGCGCACATAGCGGTTGACGCGGTAGGCATCCGGCCAATCGGCCTCGACCGCCACGGCCGTGAAGCCCTTCTCGCGGATCAGGCGCTGGGTGATGCGCGCCCGTTCCTCGTAGAAGTCGTGGGTGCCGTGGGTCGCTTCGCCGAGCAGCACGAAGCGGGCGTCGCCCACGAGCTTGAGCAGGGCGTCGTAATCGCCCGGCCCGCCGTCAAGCGGGTGGGCGGCAGCCGCCAGGGCGGCTGCGCTGATCTCGACCGCAGCGGCCATGGCGTCAGTGCAGGAAGCGGCTGCCCGACCTTTCGCGGCGCGCCGCGTCGTGCGGAATGACGCCGCGTTCGACGAAGTGCTTCATGCGCGCGAGGTCGTCGTCCATCTGGCGCTTCGGATCCGCGCCGAGCAGCGTTGCCAGCCCGTGGCCGAGCGCGCCGGCAGGCGGCGTGTACGACAGCCGCACCGTGACGAGGGTGCCGCCGCGGTAGGGCTCGAACCGGACCGAGCCGGAATTTTCGATCTCCGCGCCGGGCTCGCTGCGCCACGCCAGGCGGCGGCCCTTCGACTGTTCGGTCAGCACCGAGTCGAATTCGAACTGGGTGCCGGCAGGACCCTGCACCACCCAGTGCGAGCGGCGGCGGCCCATGTCGCGCACTTCGATCACGTGCGACATGAAGCGCGGGAAGTTTTCGTAGTTGCTCCACAATTCGTACACTTCTTCTGGCGAAGCGTCGATGCGGATCGATTTTTCGAGGTCGATGCGCTTGTCGCGACCACTACTGCTGCCGAACAGGCTCGACAGCCCGCCGCCGCTGCTGCGTGTCGCCAGCGCCAGGCCGGCAAGGCCGAGCGCCGCGGCCATCGGCGAACGGCGCATCAGGCCGAACAGGCCGAGCAGGCCGCCGCCGACCACGGCCGGGTTGCGCAGCAGTGCCGAGATGTCGTCACGGTCTTCCAGGTGCAGCGCGCCCATTGCCTTGCCGGCCGCCTGGCTGGCCATGCTGCTGAAACGGGAAGCGGCGGCATCGGCGCGGGCACTGGCTTCGTCGGCCGCGCGCGAGGCGCTCTTCGAGGCACTGTCGTAGGTGTTCTCCAGCGCACGGCTGGCGCTGCCGTTCGGCCTGGCCGACTCGTACGCGCGGCTGGCTCGCGAGCTGGTCTCATCGAGCATTTTGCCGGCGCCGGTGCTGGTATCGTCGATCAGGTCGCCGGCGGCGTTGCCGACTTCACGCGCGGCCATGCCGATGCGCTCGCCAATGCCATGCCAGGCATTGCCCAGCGCACTGCCGGTACGCGAGCCGGCAGTGCGGATCGCCGCGGTCGAGTTCGAACGGCGGGCGCTGCCGCGGTCCGGGTCGAGCATGTACATCAACAGGGCGCCGGCGGCGGCGCCGCCCAGCAACTTGGCGAGGTCGCCTGGTTGCAGGTCGAGGCTGCTGTCGGTGGGGGTGGTGTGTTGTCGCATATTATTACCTCTCTTTAGGGTTAGGTGTGGATCCGGCGATGGCCTGGCGGCGCCAGGCCATCGCCAGCAAGTCCTGCACTTCCTCGTCGCTCGTTTGATCGAACGAGTCATACCACTGGCTGACTGCGCGAAAGCGCAGCGGCGCCGCCAGGCAGACGAGCCCGTCCACCAGCGGCGCCAGCGCCGCCAGCGTGTCCGGCGGAGCCACCGGCACCGCCACGACCACGCGCGCGGCACCCCGGCCGCGCGCCACCTGCACGGCCGCCAGCATGGTCGAGCCGGTGGCGATGCCGTCGTCTACCAGGATTACGTCCCGTCCTGCCAATGCCGGCTCGGGCCGCTCCTTCCGGTACAGGTGTTCGCGCCGGACGATCTCCGCGAGTTCGCGCGCGGCGATCGCGTCGACCTGCGCCTGCGTGACACCCATCAGGCCGGGCACGCCCGGCTGCAATACCTGCACGCCGCCGCTGCCGATGGCGCCAATGGCAAACTCGGACTGGCCCGGCATGCCGAGCTTGCGCACGAGCAGGACGTCGAGTTCCAGGCCGAGCGCCATTGCCACCGCAAAGGCCACCGGCACGCCGCCGCGCGGCAAGCCCAGCACGACCGTGCCGGGCCTGTGCAGCGCATCGACTTCTTTCGCGCCCAGCCCCGCTGCAAGCAGCTTGCCGGCTTGCGCGCGGTTCTTGAAGCGTGCCAGGTCAGCCATTACGATCGGTCCCGATCAGCCCGGCAGTGTAAAAACCAGTACGAGGGCCGGGCGGCCCTGCCGTGAACACACGGCAGGCGGCACTGCACCCCGCACTGCACCCCGCACTGCACCCTTTACTGGATCTCGAGGCGCCGTACCGGGCTGCCCTGTTTCTTCGGCAGCGTCAGGTGCAGGACACCGTTTTCCAGCCTGGCCTGCGCGGCTGCGTCGTCGACTTCGGACGGCAAGGTAAAGCTGCGCATGAACTTGCGTGCTGAGCGTTCAGAATAAACCACGTTTTCGCCCTCGCGTCGCTCGTTTGCCTTGCGGCATTCCCCTTCGATCGTGATGCGCTCATGGTCGATGGCGACTTTCAGGTCTTCTTTTTCGACGCCCGGCATTTCGGCCTGGACTTCATAGGCGCCCTCGCTCTCGGTCAGGTCGAGCCGGGGGATGCTGGCGTTGACGTCGAGCCAGCGGCCGCCACCCTGGGCCAGCGGTGCGAAGAAGTCCTCGAACATGGTTTCGACAAGACGGCCGAACTGATCCTCGGCCACGCCGGGCCGATAGGTCGACAGTGGCGTACTGCCTCGCCTGATGAGATTCATGGTAAGTCTCCTTTCCTCGCGATGAACTTGCGCGGCATGGCGCCGCACCTGATTTATAGGGCAGCGCAGGCCGGAATTCAAGGCGGACTGGAAGAGGAGGGGAGCCCCGGGGGCGGGTCTTTGCGCGAGGGCAGAAACCGTGCAACCGACCGGAACCGACAGGGCTTGTCGTGGTCGGTGCAGGATGGACGGAAAAAACTGCGCGGCTAGCCGAGCTGGCGAAGTTGGCCCTTGTGGAAGCGCAGGTGGTCTTCGATGAACGTCGAGATGAAGTAATAGCCGTGGTCGTAACCCGCGTGGCGGCGCAGGGTGAGCGGCTGGCCCGCCGCCTGGCAGGCCGCCTCGAAGGCGTCCGGATTCAATTGGTCGGCCAGGAATTTGTCCGCCAGGCCCTGGTCGACCAGGATTCCACCGGGGAAGCGTACCGGGCCTTCACCCACAAGCTCTGTCGCGTCGTACGTGCGCCAGGCCGCCCGGTCCGCGCCGAGGTAGCCGCCGAAGGCCTTTTCGCCCCAGGGGCAGCGCGACGGCGCGGCGATCGGCGCAAAGGCCGACACCGAACGGAACAGCTCCGGATTGCGCAGCGCGATCGTCAGTGCGCCATGCCCGCCCATCGAGTGGCCGAAGATGCCGCAACGGGCCCCGTCGCCTGCGACTTCACGCAGCACCAGTTCGCGCAGTTCGAGGATGTAGCTGTACATGCGGTAATGGCGCGCCCACGGTTCCTGGACGGCGTCGACGTAGAATCCGGCGCCGGCGCCGAAGTCCCAGCTGTCGGTCTCGCCCGGCACGCCGGCGCCGCGCGGGCTGGTGTCCGGCGCGACCAGGACCATGCCTTCCTGGGCGGCCACGCGCTGGGC
>JAQGLR010000010.1 GCA_028292765.1 Massilia sp.
CGTTCAGGAAGGTCGTCAGCGGCAGGTCGGCCAGCGCCATCTGCGCCGCCACGCGCTCCTCGGCACTGCCCGCCGCCACGCCCGCCAGGTAGTCGCCGGAACGCGCGGGGGTGGCCTTGGCCAGCAGCTCGCGCAGGCCGGCGAAGGTATACGTCCGGCTGCCGACAGGGTGGGTGATCTGGCTCATGGCTGCTCTTTCCCCTGCACAAAAAGGTCCGTATCAGAAATTCCGCTTGCCTCAGCACGAGCACTGATCCTGCCACATTTTGCCCTTGCCGTGCGCATCGGGAACGCCCGGTGCAGTTGGGTGTTGCCCAACAAAATCTCGCAGCCTGTTGGTTCTAGGACGACAGCCAGGACGGCGGAGACCCCGCCTCACCGGCATCCGAGGCCTGGCATGCTTCATGCATCGCTTGAGGCGAGCGCATACGGCAAGCTCATTCCCTCCACCTTCAATCGCAATGAGGAGCACGATCATGAAAACCCTGGTCATCACGGATCCGGCGGTCACGCACGGTTCAGCACGCAACGCGGGCGCCGAGGTCCGTTCGCTGTCACGCGAGGAAATGAAACTGGTACAGGGTGGCCGGCTCATCTCTGTCCTGGTCGATGGCCGGCCCGGCGGGGTGGTCGACGATTTCCAGCTGGATATGGCCATCTTCAAGGGCGATATCGGCGTCAGGGTCGTCTAGCAAGGTTTATGGGAGGCTCGCTTCGGCGGGCTTCCCAGCTTGCATTGCCAAGCGTGCGCATGGAACAAATCCGGCGCATGGCAGTCCCATGATAAACAGCGGCGGCATTGAATTCCGTTCGCCAGGCTGCTACAACACAAGTAGGGTGCGAGGAGAATTCATGGCCGGGATTGTGCGTATCGACGATGAGGTCATCGACACTGACTATTTCATCCGAACCTTGAAGCTTACCGGGCAGTTCGAGGGACTTGTCGAGCAACTGGTGCGCGAGAAGCTGACGGTGCTTGCCGCGAAGAAGCAGGGGCTGGCCCTCGCTCCCGAAGACATCCAGGAGCGTGCCGACCAGTTCCGCCGCATCCAGGGGCTGCACCGGGCGGCCGACATGAACCATTACCTCGACGCGCTCGGCGTCAGCCTGGACGAATTCGAAGACTTCGTGACCGAGGGCCTGTACCACGAAAAAATGATGGCGCAGGTCGCTAGCGACAAGGCGGTCGAGCAGTATTTCAAACTGAATTCCCCGAAGTTCGACAGCGTCGAGATCAGCCATATCGTGCTCGATTCGGAAGGCAAGGCGAAAGAAGTGATGTCGGCGCTGGCCGAGGATCCGGACAGCTTCGCGGAGATGGTGGACGAACATGGGGTCGGCGATGCAAGCAAAAAGGGCGGCGAAAACGGCGGCGAGAACGGCGGGGTGATCGGCAAGGTGCTGCGCGGTTCGCTCAGGCCCGATCTCGAAGCGCGCGTCTTCAGTGCCGCGCCCGGCGACCTGCTGGGGCCGTTTCCATCGGCGGACCGGGCGCTGTACGAAATCTTCGTCGTCAACGCCAGGCATCCCGCGGCGCTCGACGAAGAGACGGCAGTCGAGGTGCGGCGCCTGCTGCGCGAGGAATGGCTGGCGGCGCGGGCGCAGGAGCACATCATCGAAGCCTGTCCGGCACGCCAGGGCGGTTAGTCGAGCGCCGCCGCACCGATTCCAACGCAGGTTGACGGGCAAGCCTGGCAGGCCTCCAGATGGACTCATTAACGCAACAACGGCAGTCTTCCACCGCCTTCCTGGCCTCGGTCGAAATCCTCTCGTGCTTCACGGAAGAGGAGCTGGAACAGCTTGCCGAGGCGGTCGAAAGACGCGCGTTCGCCTTTGGGGACAGCGTGTGCAGCGCCGGCGATGCGGCCGAGGGCCTGTACGTCGTCAAGTCCGGGTCGGTGCGCGTGTTCAGCGAGGAACACGGCAAGGAAACCAGCATGGGGGTGCGCAAGGCGGGCGAAGTGTTCGCCGAGGTCGCCATGTTGCGCCCCTGGCGGCATGAGCTGTCGGCGCGCGCCGCCCTGAAGACGGAGTTGTGGTTCATCCCGCGCTCCGCGATCGAACCCGTCCTCGCCCGGAATGCCGCGGCGCTCGACTTCATCAACAACTACGTGGCGATCAGCTCGGCCGGCGGCCTGGTGGCGCGCCTGTTCGACCTGCGCGGCAAGGTGAGCAAACCCGAGCTGGAAGAGTTCGTGCGCAGCGTCGGCGTCAAGCGCGTCGGTATCGGCAAGGAGATCCTGAAGCAGGCTGCGCGCGACGACCGCCGCCTGTACGTCGTGCGCCAGGGACAGGTGCGCGTCGTGGTGCATGACGCGGGCGACGAGTATGTGCTGGCCACGCTGGGGCCCGGCGAGATTTTCGGCGAGAAGGCCTGCCTGATGCGCCAGGAACAGCCGGCCTCGGCGCTCGCCGCGACCGACGCGGTGCTGCTGGTGATTCCGGAAAAGTGGGCGCATTTCATCCTCGAGCGCAACGCCAAATTTCGCGAAGTGACCGAGGAGCGCGTGCGCTTTTTCGAGCGCGAACTGCAGCGCCAGAAGCGCCTGGCGGAACGCCGCAAGCGCCCCGTCATCCTCGACCTGGCATCGACGCCAAAGGCCGGCGAAAAAATCATCAAGCGCTTCGCCCTGGTCGAGCAGGCCGAAGAAATGGATTGCGGCGCCGCCTGCCTGGCGATGCTGTGCCGTCACTACGGCCTCAACATGACGCTCGGCAAACTGCGCGAGCTGGCGAACGTCACCACGCAAGGGGCGACGCTCGACAGCCTGGCGCGCGCCGGCGAAGCGCTGGGTTTCGGCGCGCGCGGGGTGCAATGCACTTTTGATGCGCTGCTCGGCTTCGAGTTGCCGTTCATCGTGCATTGGGAGGGCTACCACTACGTCATCGTGTACGGCGTCTCGCCGAACCAGGTGTGGGTGGCCGACCCGGCGGTCGGTTTCCGCAAGATGGGCACCGAGGAGTTCGAGCGCGGCTGGAGCGGTACCTGCCTCGTGTTCACGCCCGGCCAGCAACTGGCGCAGATCGATGCTGCGCGCTCGCCGTGGCTGCGCTTCGTGGGCTACCTGCAGCCCTACAGGAAGATCCTGCTGCACCTGTTCCTCGCCACCTTTGTCATCCAGATGCTCGGCATCGTGCCGCCGCTGATCATCCAGAACATCCTCGATGGCGTGCTCGTGCACCAGAACCTGGGGCTGCTGCACCTGCTGATCCTGGGCCTGGTCATCTCGACCGTGTTCAGCCAGGTCATGTCGACGCTGCGCGCCTACCTGTCGAATTACATGGTGCGCAACCTCGATTTTTCGATGATGGCGCAGTTCTTCAAGCATACGATGTCCCTGCCGTATTCCTTCTTCGCCAAGCGCAAGACGGGCGACATCCTTGCCCGATTTTCCGAAAACCAGACGATTCGCGCCTTCCTCACCGAGTCGACGGTCACCACGCTGCTGAACCTGCTGATGGTGTTCATTTACTTCACGATCCTGTTTTTCTATAACGTGAAGCTGACCCTGCTGCTGATCGGCTTCGTGATTCCGATCATCGCCCTGACCGTGCTGGTGACCCCGAAAATCAAGGACTACGCGCGCGAGGTATTCACGGCCTCCACCGACGCCCAGGCCTTCCTGATGGAAGCGCTGGGCGGCATCGAAACCATCAAGGGGATGGGCAGCGAACGCCCGGTACGCCTGAAATGGGAAAAGAAATACGTCAAGGCACTGGAAGTGCAGTACCGCTCGCAATCCTTCAATATCCTGGTCGGGCTCGCCAGCCAGGTATTGAATTCGGCCACCACCATTGTGATCCTGTGGGCCGGCGCGACCCTCGTGCTCGCGCGCGAGCTGACGATCGGCCAATTAATGGCGTTCAACGCGCTGATGGGCAGCGTGCTCGGGCCTTTGATG
>JAQGLR010000015.1 GCA_028292765.1 Massilia sp.
GTTTCCGAATCCACCGACGAGGTCGCTTCGTCCATGATCAGGATCGGCGGGTCGATCAGCAGCGCGCGCGCGATCGAGATGCGCTGGCGCTCGCCGCCCGACAGGCCCTGGCCGCGCTCGCCCACCATCGAATCGTAGCCCTGGGGGAGGCGCAGGATGAATTCGTGCGCGTGCGCGGCCCTGGCGGCGGCGATGATCTCCTCGCGCGTCGCGTCGGGCTTGCCGTAGGCGATGTTCTCGGCAATCGTACCGAAGAACAGGAAGGGTTCCTGCAGCACGAGGCCGATGTTGCGGCGGTAGTCGGCCACCGCAAAACTGCGGATGTCGACGCCATCGAGCAGGATCGCGCCTTCGGCCACGTCGTAGAAGCGGCAGATCAGGTTCACCAGCGTGCTTTTTCCGGAGCCGCTGTGCCCGACCAGGCCGACCATTTCGCCGGCCTTGATGTTGAGCGAAATGCCGCGGTTCACCGCGCGGTTACCGTAGCGGAAACCCACTTCGCGCAGTTCGATATTGCCCTGCACTTTCGGCACTTTGACGGGATTGACCGGGTCCGGCACGCTCGACACGTGATCCAGGATGTCGAAGATGCGCTTGGCCGCCGAGGCCGATTTCTGCGTCACCGAGACGATGCGGCTCATCGAATCGAGGCGCACGTAGAAGCGGCCGCTGTAGGCGATAAAGGCCGACAGCGTGCCGACCGTGATCTCGCCGCGCGACACCTGCCAGATGCCGAAGCACCAGATCACCAGCAGGCCGAGTTCGGTGAGGAAGGACACGGTCGGCGAGAACAGCGACCAGACCTTGTTCAACTTGTCGTTGACGGCCAGGTTGTGTTTGTTCGCTTCGCGAAAGCGGACCGCCTCGCGCTTTTCCTGGGCAAAGGCTTTGACGACGCGGATGCCCGGGATGGTATCGGCCAGCACGTTGGTGACCTCGCCCCAGACGCGGTCGATCTTCTCGAAACCGGTGCGCAGCCGGTCGCGCACGACGTGGATCATCCAGGCGATGAAGGGCAGCGGCACCAGCGTGATAAAGGCCAGCCACGGGTTGATCGTGAACAGGATCACGCCGGTCATGATGATCATCAGGACGTCGGACAGGAAGTCGAGCAGGTGCAAGGATAAAAACACGCAGATCCGGTCCGAGCCGCTGCCGATGCGGCTCATCAGGTCGCCCGTGCGCTTGCCGCCGAAAAACTCCAGCGACAGTTTCAGCAGGTGCTCGTAGGTGGTCGAGCGCAGGTCCGCGCCCATGCGTTCGGACACGAGCGCCAGCACATAGGTCTTGGCCCAGCCCAGCGCCCAGGCCAGCACCGCGGAAGCCAGCAGGCCGCCCATGTACAGGTAGACCAGGTTGGTGTCGATTTGCTGGCCGTTCTGGTACGGGATCAGCACGTCGTCCATCAGCGGCATCGTCAGGTAGGGCGGAATCATGTGCGCGGCCGTACTGCCCAGCATCAGCAGGAAACCCAGCAGCAACTGGCCGCGGTAGGGCATGGCGAAGCGCCACAGGCGGAACAGGGTCCAGGTCGAGGGCGGCGTGTGCAGCACCTTGGTGCAGATCGGGCACTCTTCCTGGTCCGGTTCGAGCGGCGCCTTGCAGCTCGGGCAGGTATGCTGCTCAGGAACAAGCACTGGTTGCCCCGTTTCCACGCTTCTTACCTGCTCGGCAAACGCGTCCACCACGCGGATCGCGTGCAGGTTCTGGCCGAGCGTGAAGCGCCAGCTCGCCAGCAAGCCCTGTTCGTCGACCAGTTCGATGTGGCCGACGCCGGCATGGTCGTGGTGGCGCAGCGCCAGGCCGGGCTTGAAGGCCCAGTCGCGCCAGCCCGACTCCCCCGGCGCGCGCGACAGCAGGCGCTGGCTTGTCACGACCAGCACACCTTTCGTAAAACGTAATTTTGCGTCGAGGTCAACCTCCACGCCGGTCAGCGCGTTTTCCCCTGGTGCAAGCTGTTTCCGAACGTCATCGTGCCAGCCTTCTGGCAAGAACCCGCCGGCAAGCGCCAGCGACGTCGGAGAAGCAAGTTGGTGAGTTGTCATTGAGTTGCTGCCCGTTACAGGCATGTTCTGGATAGAGGGGGTAACGCGGTGACCGGCTCGGCGGTTTACATGGATTGCAGGAAAAACTCAGCGTCCATTGCGTCCGCTGCAGCGACGAAGTACCGGGTGCCGAGCGCGCCATTTGGCAGAAATCGGTAGCGCACGGTAAGCTTCGGCCCGGCAAGTATATAACATGTGCGCTGCATAACCACATTCGGTGCGGTAGCGCACAGGCAGGCAAACATAGGCAACGCCATCATGGTGAACGAGCGGATACCGATGGCAAGACATCATTACATGACAAAGAAGAATGACATCCAGTTTCTCCGTGTAACTCACCTGCGCGGACCAAACATCTGGACCTACCGGCCGGTGATCGAAGCCTGGCTCGACATCGGCGAGCTGGAAGACTTCCCCTCGAACACCCTGCCCGGATTTAACCAACGCCTCACAAACTGGCTGCCCGGGCTGATCGAGCACCGCTGCGGCGTCGGCGAGCGCGGCGGCTTCCACGAGCGCCTGGAGTGCGGTACCTGGGCCGGCCACATCCTGGAGCACGTCGTGCTCGAGTTGCAGAACATGGCCGGCATGAAGACCGGTTTCGGCAAGACCCGCTCGACC
>JAQGLR010000063.1 GCA_028292765.1 Massilia sp.
TACCTGGGCAAGGCCGTGTACCAGATCTGCCCCGACCAGGAACGCGTCAAGGCCTTCCTGGCAGCGATCTGCCAGCCGAAGCGCGAAGGCGTTGCCCCGCGCAAAGAGCGTCCAGGCCTGCGCGAGCGGAGCATGGCAGGCAGCGGCCGCCACTTCCACATCCTGGCCGACGACACCCATTACGCGATCCGCGTGAACCGCAGCCCGGTCGCCCGCGATCCGCTCGTCGCCGCACTGTTTGGCCCGGCCCCGGGCCAGGTCGGCAAAGAACGCGCCTGACCCTCTACCGGGGGCGCGCAGCGGTAGAGACCCGCTGCACGCCTTCTGCACCGACGATCGCTGTCGTCACGCAAACGCCGCGCACTGCGCGGCGTTTGCCGTTTACGCTTCCAATCCGACGGTCGCGCACTCACGCCCCGCAACGGGCGCAATATTGAAAACCCGGCAACAGGCCCCACCTGCGGGCGAGTGCGGCCCTGCGCCGCGTTGCCACCTTCACTAAGGAGTTCCCATGCTGCCAAGTGCCGAATCGCTGGAAGGAAAACCCGTACCGCCAGTCGCATTCAAGACGCGTACCGACGACGGCTGGCGCGAGCTGACCACGGACGAACTGTTCAAGGGCAAAACAATCGTCGTGTTCTCGCTGCCGGGCGCCTACACACCCACCTGCTCATCGACGCATTTGCCGCGCTATAACGAGCTGGCCGGCGTGTTGCGCGATAACGGCGTCGACGACATCGTGTGCTTTTCGGTCAACGACGCCTTTGTCATGAACGAATGGAAGCAGGGCCAGGATGCCGCGGACATCACCTTCGTCCCCGACGGCAACGGCGACTTCGCGCGCGGCATGGGCATGCTGGTCGACAAGCGCGACCTCGGCTTCGGCATGCGCTCCTGGCGCTATTCGATGCTGGTGCGCGATGGCGTCATCGAAAAAATGTTCATCGAGCCCGAGCGGGAAGGCGATCCGTTCGAGGTGTCGGACGCCGACACCATGCTGCGCCACATTAATCCCGGCGCCCGGGCGCCCGACCCGATCGTCATGTTCTCGAAGCCCGGCTGCCCCTTCTGCGCACGCGCCAAGGCGGCGCTCGCCGAGCGTGGCTTGCGCTACACCGAGATTGCGCAGGACCGCAAGATCAACACCAGCGTGCTGCGCGCGGTGAGCGGACGCATGACCTGGCCGCAGGTCTTCGTCGGCGGGCGCCTGGTCGGTGGCACGGACGAATTGCAGGCTTACCTCGAACAGATGCAGCTGGCCACGGCGGCCGCGTGAAGGCCGCAGGGACCGAAGCGGGGGAGGGACGATGGAAGCCGTACTGACGCTGTCCCTGCTGGGCGCCGTGGGCCTGCTCGCCTGGGCGGTGCCGCGCTGGCGGCTGCGCCGGGCGCTGGCGCGTCCGCTCGGGCAGCAGGCGCTGGCGATACTCGAGCGGAACGTCGAGCAATACGGCGCCATGGACCCGGCATCGCGCGCCCGCCTCGAGCACCTGGTGCGGCGCTTCCTGCACGAGAAGACGTTTGTCGGCTGCGCCGGCCTCGAGATCACCGACGAGATGCGGCTGACCATCGCCGGCCAGGCCTGCCTGCTCCTGATGGGCGCACGCGGCGATGCGGTCTACCCGGGCCTGGACGCGGTGCTGGTGTATCCGGGCGCCTTCCTGGCGCCGCGGCGCCAGGTCGACGCGGCCGGCGTGGTGACCGAGGAGCGCCAGGACCTGCTGGGCGAATCCTGGGGCGACGGCCGGGTGATCCTGTCGTGGGACCACGTGCGGCGCGCCGGCATGGCCGAGCCGCCTGCCCACAACGTGGTGCTGCACGAGTTCGCCCACCAGCTCGACAGCGAGTCCGGCGCCACCAACGGCGCACCCTACCTGGGCAGCCCTGATCGTTACCGCAGCTGGTCGGAGGTGTTGTCGCGCGACTTTGCCGCCTTGCGCGAAGACGCCTGGTTCGGCCGGGAAGGGGTGCTCGACCATTACGGCGCGACCGATCCCGCCGAATTCTTCGCGGTCGCCACCGAAGCCTTTTTCGAGCAGCCGCACCGGCTCGCCAGCCGCCATGCGGCCCTGTACGAGGAATTCCTGAAGTATTACCGGATCGACCCGCGCGCCTGGCAGGCGGCGCCCCAGGAAGCTCCATACAGCGCAGGTGTCTTCGGGCAATGGCAGTGATGGCCAAGCTGTGCGCCGGCGATGCTTTCCCTGTTCCAGGCTGCGTGCGTTTGCGTACAGAATCGACTGTCCAGCAGGCGCATGCTTCTAGCAACTATCCATGCAGGAGACATTCATGTCCACCATCATTGCAGGGCATTTCCAGACGCAGGAAGAAGTCGACGTCGCGCGCCGCGCGCTGGGCGAGGCCGGTTTTGCGCAGGAGCGCATCAGCGCCTTTTATCTCAGCCAGCCGGGCCAGCACGACATGACGGCGATCGGCGGCGACAACATCCAGTCGCCGGGCGCCAAGGAGGCGCCGATCGGCCTGGTGCAGGGCAGCGCCACCGGCGGCGCGGTCGGGGCCGTGGTCGGCGCCGTCACCTCGCCAGTGACCGGCCCGGCGGGCCCGATCGTCGGCGGCCTGCTCGGCGCCCACGTCGGGTCGCTGTTCAGCTTTTCCAGGATGAAGGAAGCCGGTGAAGCCGAGGCCGGCGGCCGCGCGCCGCTGGAAGTACGCCACGCCGGCATGCTGGTCGCCGTCGCCTTCGACGACACGGGGCTCGAAAACCAGGCCGTCGACCTGCTGCGCCGCCTCGGCGCCACCCAGGTCGAGCGCGCACGGGGCAATATCGTGAACGGCGACTGGGCCGACTTCGACGCCGCCAGCCCACCGCACGTGATCGCCTGAGCGGTCTTTTGTAGCCGACGCGCCTGATTCGAAGGCAGGCCCGTCCTCGCGGCGTGCCTGGGGACGGGCGCTCTCTTTATCCCAACCTTTGATCCATGTCAAAGATGTCCAGTCCTGGACTTCTAGACTTGTCGGTTTCGGCCACTTGGCCGCTCGAAAGGGGAAGAACATGGACAAGAAAAAGCTTGCACTGGTAACCGGCGGCATGGGTGGACTCGGCACGGCGCTCTGCCGGCGCCTGCATGACGCCGGCTTCGCCGTCACCCTGACATATTCTCCAAGCAACACCTCCCACGAAGCCTGGCTCTCGGCCCAGCGCGACGATGGTTACCGCTTCACCGCCTACCGCCTCGACGTCACCGACGACGCTGCCTGCGGCGCCATGATCGAGCGCCTGCTGGCCGACCATGGGCGGATCCACGTGCTGGTCAACAATGCCGGCATCACGCGCGACCGCAGCCTGCGCAAGATGGAGCTGGACGACTGGCATGCCGTGCTGCGCACCAACCTCGACAGCGTGTTCCACATGAGCCGCCGGGTGATCGAGCCGATGATCGCGCAGCGCTGGGGCCGCATCATCAATATTTCTTCCGTCAACGCCAACGCCGGCGCCTTCGGCCAGGCCAACTATGCCGCCGCGAAGGCCGGCATGCACGGTTTCACCAAGGCGCTCGCGCTGGAGACCGCGCGCCAGGGGATCACGGTCAACACGGTCTCGCCGGGCTACCTGCGCACCAAAATGGTCGAGGCCGTGCCGGAAGAGGTCATGAAGACGAAGATCCTGCCGCAGATTCCGGTCGGCCGTCTCGGCGAGCCGGATGAAGTCGCGGCGCTGGTGGCCTACCTGGCGCTCGATGTCGCCGGTTTCATTACCGGCGCCGACATTGCCATCAACGGCGGCCAGCACATGCGCTAGTGTCAGCGTTTCTCCAAGCGCGTCTGGCAGGTGATGCACAGGCGCGCTTCGGGCCGCGCCTGCAGGCGCGAAAAACCGATGTCGCCTCCGCACTCCTCGCACAGGCCATAGCCGCCGTCGTCGAACCTGGCCAGGGCGCGGCGCAGCACCTGCATCTGGGCCGCGTTATGCCCGGCGGCCTCGAGTGCGAGATCGTTGAGCAGGCGCACGGTGGCCTTGTCGGCGGGCGAGGTTTCGATTTCGGGGACGGGCAGGTCGCGCCCGCCGCCCGCGGCCTGCGGCTCGGCCACGCCGGTCAGCGCCGCCAGGCGCGCCTCGAGCGCGGCACGCAACTGCGCCAGTTGACCTTCGTCGAGGGGTGGCATGGCAATCATGGGGAAGGTGTCGCGCATGCGGGGCATGAGGGGGATGCGCCGGCGCGCCAGCCTGCCGCCGGGCCGCCGGCGGGGAATATTCGTAAGCCGTTCATTGCGCACTCCCCACATGAACTGGTGTGGGACCAGTGTAGCGCGATGCGCGCGCGAAGACTATGGGCGCACGCGGTCTAGGCCTTTTTCGGGGGAGGCGGGGCCTGGTGGGTTTTGATGGCCTTGAGCTGGGTGTTGATCTTGTCGAGCGCCGTGATGATCCCTGCGGCCTGGCCGGTGGCAGCCGCGCCCGCCAGGTGCAGCAGGCCGCCCACCAGGCCGGTCACGTCCCCGATCAGTGCGATCTTGCGGATTTTCTCGGCCGCCTCGGTCGTCAGCGCCACGATGCCCTGTTGCGACTTGCCGAGCGACTTGACGATGAAGGTGGCCGCGTCCGCGTACAGGCCATTCGCGCGCTGGCGCAGCAGCAGTTCGTCCTCCAGCAGGGCGCGCGCCGTGGCCTGGACCTGGTCCGGCACCCGCGCGCCATCGTAGGCGCGGATGTCGCGCATGATGCGCTCGTGCAGCTGGTCGGCGCAGGCCGAAAGCTGGTCCGCCAGTTCGACAATCTGCGGCACGCTGGCCAGGCCGCTGTTGCCAGGGGCGGTCTTCGCCGCATGGGCGGGAGCTGGCGCCGCTGCAGATGCAGCGCCCGGGCCCGTCGCCCCGGCGGTCGCTGCGTTTTCCGACTCCGCCGTCCGGTCCGCCGCCGCAGCGTCGTTCGCATTCGTTTCGTTCGTCATGCCGCCTCCTCGATGATCAATCGCCTGAGAGACCAGTGCGGATCATCCGCAGGTCTTTGCTGTAGTTGCCGAGCATCAGCTTTACATCCGCCTGCGACAGCTTGTGCAGGTTTTCGCGCAGTTTCTGGTGACCGAGCGCGACCTTGGTCAGGCCCTGCAGGGCCAGGTCATAGCGCCGGTCGATGAGCTTGTACTCGCTCGCCTTGTCCATGTAGTGCACCTTGGCGAGGGTGACGAGCATGCGCTCGTCCCGGCCCTTGGCGAAAGGCAGCTCGACGTCGAAGATCCCGAGGATGGTCTTCTTTTCGTTTTCGTTGGTCTTGTAGTAGAGGCGGGTCAGCGAGATCATCGCTTCCAGCA
>JAQGLR010000073.1 GCA_028292765.1 Massilia sp.
GAGCAGGCTGCGCGCCAGCAGCGGACCGATGCAGGCGCCGATGAAGGCGCCCGCGGCATTGGTCACCAGGTCGAGGTTCGAGGGCACGCGGCTGGGCAGGAAATTCTGCACCGCCTCCATCGTGCCCGACACCAGGAAGCCGAGGATGGCCGCCAGCAACGCCGCCCACACCCCGCGGATCAGCGGATACATGGCCAGCGCCAGCAGGATGCCGAGCGGGACATAGCCGACGACGTTGACCATCACGTCGAAGCCGGTCCAGTAGCGCTGCTTGACCAGGTTCATGAACGACAGCAGCGGCAGCCCGTTGCTGCGCCAGCCGGTGAACGGGAACCAGCTGGCGTAGACGATCAGCAGCAGGTAGGCCAGCAGCGCCGCGCGCGAGATGGGCGAGCCACGGCGGCGCCGCTCTTCGCTTGGCACCGACGCATCGTCCACCCCGGGATCGGTCACGGTCATCGCTTGCGGGTATCGATGCCGGCGAGCCAGGCAGTAATGTCGGCGGTGGCAGCGTCGGTGCTGGCGGCCAGCGCACGCGCGCCGCCCGGCGCATCCGCGCTTGGCGCGGCGGTCGCGCGGCTGAAGGTTTTCTGGTCGAGCAGGGTGTGGCTGTTGAAGACCGAAGCGCGCAGCACGACCACGCCTTCGCTCCGGGCCGCGCTGGCGAAGGCATGCGAAAAGTCGTCGATCTCGAGGCGCAGGACCGGCACGTTCGTGTTCGAGTCGCTTGCGGACAGCACCTTGATGCCGGCCTGGGCCAGCCGCGATTTCACGCGCTGCGTTACCAGCAGCAGCGGATTGGCGGCCCAGCGGGCGTGGGCATAGGTGCGTGCCTGCAGCGGGTCGGCGTAGTTCAGGCGGTAGACCATGCGCTCGTTTTCGAAAGCGGGCGAACCGGTTGCATCCATCACGACGATGGCAGGAAGTGGAGGACGGGGCGCCTGCGCGGCCTGCGTGGGGACACTGAGGGGCGCGCCGAGCGGCCCGAAGTCGAACGCCGTATTCGCAGGGGCCTTGCTGCCGGAAGCGCAGCCGGCGACGGCGAGGACGAGGGCGGCGGCGCCGAGGATGCGGGGCAGGCTCATGTTCGTATTCCGGTTCAAGATAATCCTCATTTGGTCGGGGCGACGAAGCCCGGTTCGCCGGGGCCGGGTTGCGTGTTGGGGCCGCCGAACAGGATGCTTTGCGGGCGGTCGCCGATGGCGTCGGAGGTGCGCCGCACCGAACGCAGCGCGGTGCGCGCTTCGTCGGTCATGCGCACCAGGTGCGGCAGCGTTTCCGCTTCCAGGTCGGACGTCACGCCCTGCAGCGAGCCGATGGCCTCGTTCAGGCGGTTGATCGGGCCGTCGGGCGCCTGCAGGCCGGTCGCCAGGCGGTCGTAGTTGCGCACGGTCGTGGTGGCGCTGCTGGCGAAGGTGTCGAACGACGTCAGGCTCTTGTCGATCTTGCCCGCCAGTGCCGGCAGCCGGTCGATCGTCGGGCCGAGGCGCTCGGGGATCTTGCCGTAGGCTTCGGCCGCCTTGCTGATGTTGTCGAAGGCCCCGATGATCGTCTTCTGGTTCTCGTCGCTCATCAGGTTGTTGATGCGCGTGGTGATCTGCTCGGTGCGGTCGAGGATGGCGACGCCGCGCTTTTCCAGCTGGTCCAGCAGGCCCGGGCGCAGCGGGATGCGGCCGATGTGTTCCGGATCGGTTTTCAGCAGCGGGGAACCGGTGCGGTCGTCGTCGAGCTGGATGAAGGCGATGCCGGTCACGCCCTGGTAGCCGAGCGATGCGAACGTGGTGGTCGTGATCGGCGCGCCGTCCTCGACCGACAGGCGGATCATGATCTGGCCCGTCACCTTCGGGTCGAATACGATTTCTTCCACGCGGCCGACTTCCAGGCCGCGGTAGCGCACGGTGGCCTGCGGGTTCAGGCCCGGGATCGACTGGGTGGTCACGATTTCATAGGGCGAGCGTTCGGTCTTGTCGCGGTTCAGCCAGAGGCCGGCCAGCACGGTGGCGACCAGCAGGGCAATCGTGAAGACGCCTGTCATCAGGGCATAAGATCGGTTTTCCATGTCACTCCTTCGGTTCTTCCTCCGCGGCATCGTCGCGTTCGTCGAGCACTTCGAGTGCCCGCTGGCCGCGTCCGCCGAGGAAAAATTGTTTGATGAACGGATGGTTCACCCGCAGCACGTCGCGCGACGGTCCCACCGCCAGCACGTGCTTCTCGGCCAGGACCGCGATGCGCGAGGACAGCGCAAACAGCGTATCGAGGTCGTGGGTGACCATCACCACGGTCAGTTTCAGTTCCCGGTGCAGGGCCTGGATCAGCGTGACAAACGCATCCGACGCGTCGGGGTCGAGGCCCGCGGTCGGCTCGTCCAGGAACAGCAGGCGGGGTTCGAGCGCCAGCGCGCGCGCCAGGGCCGCGCGCTTGGTCATCCCGCCCGACAGGTCGGACGGCATCTTGTTCGCGTGTTCCGCGCCGAGGCCCACCATGTCCATTTTCAGCAGCACCGCGTCGCGGATCACGTCCTCGGGCAGCGCGCGCAGTTCGCGCATCGGCTGGGCGATGTTGTCGAACACGGTCAGCGCCGAATACAGCGCGCCCTGCTGGAACAGCATGCCCCAGTGGTTGCGCATGCGCTGCAGCTGCTCGGGGCCGGCCTCGCTGATGTCTTCGCCGAACACTTTAACGCAACCGCGCGAGGGCCTCTCCAGCCCCAGCATCTGCCGCAGCAGCACGGTCTTGCCGGTGCCGGAGCCGCCGACGATCGACAGGATCTCGCCCGCATAGATTTCCAGGTTCAGGTCCTGGTGGATGACGGTCTTGCCGAACTTGGTCCACAGGTCGCGGATCTCGACCACCGGCGGGCCGACGTCTTCTTCCGGCTTGCGGTTGAGCTGTTGCGGTGCGCGTTCTTTGTCGATCATCGGAAACCAACCCCGCTGAACACGATGGCAAAGACGGCGTCGGCCAGGATCACGACGGTGATCGATGTGACCACCGAGGTCGTGGTGCCGCGCCCCAGGCTTTCGGTATTCGGCTTGATGCGCAGGCCGAAGTGGCAGGACACCAGCGCGATGAGGACGCCGAAGGTCATGCCTTTCAGTAAACCGATCGTGTAGTTCGCCAGGGGCACCGCGTCCGGCAGCTTTTGCAGGAAATAACGGAACGACAGGCCGAGCTCGATCTTGGCCGAGGCGGCGCCGCCGAGCAGGGCCATGGCGTCGGTCCATACCACCAGCAGCGGCATCGCGATCGCCAGCGCCACCACCTTCGGCATGATCAGGCGGTAGCCGTGCGAGATGCCCATCACCAGCATGGCGTCGAGTTCCTCGTTCACCCGCATCACGCCCAGCTGCGCCGTAATCGAGGAGCCCGAGCGGCCCGCAACCAGGATCGCCGCCAGCAGGGGACCCAGTTCGCGGATGACGGCCATGCCGAGGATGTCGACCAGGTAGATGTCGCCGCCAAACTGGCGCAGCTGCTGCGCCGACAGGAAAGAGAGCACCACCCCGATCAGGAAGCCGACCAGCGCCGTGATGCCCAGCGCCTGGAAGCCGGAGTGGTAGATGTTGGCCGAGATCTCGCGCCACGGTCCCATGTTCGGGCGCCGGATGAAGCGGCCCAGGTCCTGGATCAGGCGGCCGATCAGTTCGACGAAACCGTGCAGGTGCTCGAAAAAGCTGAGCAGGCCGGCGCCGAGCACGATGATCCAGTTCAGCGGGCTGACCTTGCGGCGCGGCAGGGTGTGGCGGCTGGCCTGCTCGATGCGGGCGAACAGCTCTTCCTGGCGCGGGTCGAGCCGCAAATGCGCGGGACGCTTCTTGCCCCAGGCATTCCAGAACAGCTGGGCGCCGATGTGGTCGATGCTGGCCACGCCGGTCAGGTCCCATTCGAGCCCGGCCTTCTTCCGCAGGCCGAGCAGGGTGCGGTTCAGGGCTTTCAGCTTGCCCT
>JAQGLR010000080.1 GCA_028292765.1 Massilia sp.
GGCGACGGCAGCGACGGCGCGCGGCGCGGCCGCCGCGGAGTCCGAGCCCGTCACCCTCGCCGACCTGCCCGACGCCGCTGCAGCCCCCGCCAGCGCGCCAGTGGTCGAGGAAAGCGCCATCCTCTACGCCAACGGGCAGGCTGACCTGGCCGAACAGATGCTGCTGGACAGCCTGCCCGGGCTCGGCCGTAGCGAGCGCCAACCCTGGTGGATGCTGTTCGACCTGTACCAGGCGCAGGGCCGCGAAACCGATTTCGAGAACGTCGCGATCGACTACGCCAGCCATTTCGAAACCTCGCCGCCCGCCTATACCGGGCGGGTGCCACAGGACACGCCGGGCGCCGCCTGGGCCGGTGTGGCGCCGGGCGCGCGTTTCGCGGGCATGCTGGCCGCCGATGCGGCGCCACGCCTGCAGGGGCTGCTGGCAACTGGCGGGGCGCCGCTGCGGCTCGACTTCAGCGGCGTCGCCGGCGCCAGCGTCGAAGGCTGCGCCGCCCTGCTGGCCACCTTGCAGGGTTTGCGCGCGGCCGGGCGCGAGGTCGCGCTGGCGGGGGCCGACGCCCTCATCGGGGTGCTGCGTCCCATGCTGGCCATCGGCGAACGCGACGGTGGCGAGGCGCCCTGGCTGCTGCTGCTTGAACTGCTGCAACGCATGGAGCGCGAAAAAGACTTCGAGGAAACGGCAATGGATTACTGCGTCACCTTCGAGGTGTCGCCGCCTTCTTTCGAAGCGAGCGCCGCGCCCAACGCTGCCGCTGCGCCGCCGTCCGCGAGCGCGGCGCTGGGGTCCGGCGCGGCGTCGGAGCAGCGTTTCCTGTTGCCGCCAGTGATAGACGGCGACATCGGCCCCTTGCTGGCCGCGCTCGGCGCCTATGCCGACGCCGATCCGTTCCAGCCGCTTGTGCTCGACTGCGCACGCCTGGCGCGCATCGGCTTCGGCGCGGCGAGCGCCCTGCATGGGAACCTGTGCCGGCTGGCAGCAAGCGAGCGCCAGGTCGAACTGCGCGAACTGAACCACCTGGTGGCGGCGCTCCTGCGCCTCCTGAACTACACCGATTGCGCACGCCTCTACGCGCATGAATACTGAGCCGCAGCAGCTGAGCGCCAGGGCGCTAGTACTCATCCTGTCTTGCAATTTTGTGCAACACCCCCACTTGCGCAGGGCTAGTTAATCATGAGGCAGATATGGAACAATTTCACGGCACCACCATTGTGAGTGTGCGTCGCGGCACCCAGGTCGCGTTGGGCGGCGATGGCCAGGTTACCCTGGGCAACGTCGTCATGAAGGGCTCGGCGCGCAAGGTGCGCAAGCTTTACCAGGGCAAGGTCCTGTGCGGCTTTGCCGGCGCCACCGCCGACGCCTTTACCCTGCTCGACCGTTTCGAGGCGAAACTGGAAAAACACCAGGGCAACCTGCTGCGCTCGTCGGTCGAACTGGCCAAGGACTGGCGCACCGACCGCATGCTGCGCAAGCTCGAAGCCATGCTGCTGGTGGCCGACAGGGAAACGACCCTGATCATCACCGGCAACGGCGACGTGCTCGAACCCGAGGACGGCATCGGCGCCATCGGCTCGGGCGGCATCTATGCCCAGTCGGCGGCCAAGGCCCTCCAGGAAAACACCGACCTGCCGCCGGGCGAAGTGGTCAAGAAGGCGCTGACCATCGCCGGCGAGCTGTGCATCTATACGAACCTGTCCCACATCATCGAAACGCTGGAATGACTGGCGCCACCACCATGAACATGACCCCACTCGAAATCGTCTCGGAACTGGACAAGCACGTCGTCGGCCAGGGCAAGGCCAAGCGCGCCGTCGCCATCGCCCTGCGCAACCGCTGGCGCCGCCAGCAGGTTGCCGAGCCGCTGCGCCACGAGATTACCCCGAAAAACATCCTGATGATCGGCCCGACCGGGGTCGGCAAGACCGAGATCGCGCGCCGCCTGGCGCGCCTGGCGGACGCGCCCTTCATCAAGATCGAAGCAACGAAATTTACCGAAGTCGGCTATGTCGGGCGCGACGTCGACACCATCATCCGCGACCTGATCGACATCGGCATCAAGCAGACCCGCGCCAGCGAAATGAAGAAGGTGCGCCAGCGCGCCGAAGACGCCGCCGAAGACCGCATCATCGACATCCTGGTGCCGCCGGCACGCGACTTCGGCTTCAACGCCAGCGCCACCGCGGAACCCAAGGAAGGCGACAGCACGCGCCAGACCTTCCGCAAGCGCCTGCGCGAGGGCGCGCTGGACGAGCGCGAAGTCGAAATCGAAGTGGCCGATAGCGCGCCGCAGATGGAAATCATGGCGCCGCCGGGCATGGAAGAAATGACCGAGCAGATCAAGTCGATGTTCGCCGGCGTCGGCGCCGCGCGCAAGAAGCCGCGCAAGATGAAGATCAAGGACGCGATGAAGGTGCTGGTCGATGAAGAAGCCGCGCGCCTCATCAACGAAGACGAGATGAAGCAGAAGGCGATCCACAACGTCGAGAACAACGGCATCGTGTTCCTCGACGAGATCGACAAGATCGCGACGCGCTCCGAGCACGGCGGCGCCGACGTCTCGCGCGCCGGCGTGCAGCGCGACCTGCTGCCGCTGGTCGAGGGGACGACCGTCAACACCAAGTACGGCATGATCAAGACCGACCACATCCTGTTCATCGCTTCGGGCGCCTTCCACCTTGCCAAACCGTCGGACCTGATTCCCGAACTGCAGGGGCGCTTCCCGATCCGCGTCGAACTCGAGTCGCTGTCGATCGACGATTTTAAACGCATCCTGACCAGCACCGACGCCTGCCTGACGACCCAATACGAGGCGCTGCTGGGCACCGAAGGCGTGCAGATCGCGTTCTCCGAGGACGGCATCCACCGCCTGGCCGAGATCGCGTTCGCGGTCAACGAGCGCACCGAGAACATCGGCGCGCGGCGCCTGTACACGGTGATGGAAAAGCTGCTCGAGGAAATTTCGTTCCACGCCAGCGACACCCAGGAAAAACAGGTGACGATCGACGCGGCCTACGTCAACGAACGGCTCGACGTCCTGTCGGCCAACGAAGACCTGTCGCGCTACGTGCTGTAAAGGAAACAATCAGGAGAGGAAGATGGCGAACAAAGCACTCGCGACGCGGCAAAAGATGATGCTGCGTGTGCAACCGGTCCAGCACGTCCAGCAACTGAGCAAGCCGCGCAACCCGGTCGCGCCCCTGGCCAAGGCACGCGCGGCGGGGGCGCATGCCAAGCCGCTGTCGAGCGAGCGCCAGGCCGCCAAGCAGCAGTTGAAAAAGGCGCCGCTGGTTCCTGAAGACGACTAAAAAAAGTCGAAAGCTGGAACCAGCGGCGCCCCGGTTATCAGTACCGCGCCGGGGCATGTCCCTGATCCAAAGGGCATGCCCCAGCCAAGCTGCTCGTCAATCCTGACGGATCGACGTGTTACGGCTGATGCCCGCCTTCGCACTTCATCCTGTAATACTCCTCCTGGCCCCGGGTGCGGACAATCCGGGCCAGCTCCACCGCCTCGCTTGCCGCCCTGTTCACGGAGGCAAAGGCATCCGCGGCATCCTTCAGGCGCGTGAGGGTCTGCTCCGCCTCCGGCGTGCCCGCCAGTGCCAGGCCGAAGGCCGCGGACACGGCCAATTCGGCCGCAAGGACCTCGACGCCAGGCGCGTCGACACCCGCGACCGCCGCCTCGGCCGCCGCCACCGAAGCCCGGGGCACGGCCATGGTTGTCGCTTGCTGTGTGTCGCTTGCGACCCGGGTGAGGAACTCAAGGGCGGCCTGGCTTCCGGACTTGTTGACCAGGTCGCCGAGATGGATCAGGGCAGCGTTCTTCGCATTGAACACGGCCCGGGTCGCCCGCACACCTTGCACGAAGTCGATCAGCGGCTGGACGGCCACCTCGCTGCCGATGAAGCCGAGCGTGGTCACGATCTCCGGGAGGAACTCTTCATGCTTCTCGGGCTCATTGACCAGCCATTCCAGGAGCAGCCTGGCGTCCTCCTCGGTATATTGCGAAGCCGCCTGGTAGGGAATCCCCTGGATCCAGTGCTGGGAGACGAACTCCCGGACATCCTTCGGTGGCTGGATCGCGACGCCCACAGAGCAGGACGCTGGCATCACGGCGCCGGTGACGGCGACCGGGCCACTCGCGAACAGCGCGGATTCGGCGGCGTTGACGACGTTGTGATCCGGGCCGATGCTCGGATACATCACGGCCCTCGGGTCGTCGGTACGGTGGCCAATGCCGGCATTGTGGCCATACTCGTGGACCCAGAGGACCCCTTCCTGGTTCGGCGTGAAGCGGACGGCGGCCAGGTTGACCGTCGGGCTCCCGATCGGGGCGCATCCGATGATCGACCCGCCGGGACCGCCACACCACCGAATGGCCTGGACGATCTTGACCCCTGCGCCCGCATTCAGCAGTGCGATCAAGTCGGCTTCGGTCTGGATCGTCCCCGGGATAGCAGCCGGCAGCAGCTGAACTGCACCGTTGCGCACGAACTGGACCCCGGTGGCGGTGTCCGCAGGAGAGTCGTCGCTCTGCAGGATGGCGCCCATGTCGCGCAGGATCCGGTCCGCATCGGCCTCGCTCAAGGCAACGGTGCCGTGGCGTTGCACGGTGACCTGAACCGTCCTGGCCCCCACGCCGTCCGGATTCACCACCAGGTAATCGGCGTGGAGCGGGATCTCCGCTTCCCACTCGATGTTCACCCAGACGTCGACGCCGCCGGCGCGCGGCGCCACGTTGTGAACGGTGTAGCGGGCCGCGCCGATGAACTTGCCGGCGTCCGCCCCGCCCGCGGCCCCTTCGCCGATCGACACGAACACTTGCGAACGGGGGTTGATGTCCCCCCAGTTGAGCTGGAGAATCCACTCGCCACGGCGCAGGCCCCAGTCGTGCCGGTAGATGAAGCCGGTCCCGCTCAGCTCGGGCTGGGGCGAGGCCGCGCCGAACAGCGGCCGCACCGCTGCCTGCTGGACCTCTTGCATGGCCTCTTGCCTGGCCCCGGCAGTGGGAATCGTTGCAGGCGTTTGAATCTGATTGTTTGTCATGACCATCTCCTTTTGCACGCTGTATGCCTACGGGTAACCCAGCTGTGAAGCAATAGGCCGGGTCAGTTCGCCAGTTCCGAACCCTACGAATCTAATGGAAGTTTTTTGAGGATGAGCTCGTTTAAATCAAGCCGGGAAGCGACCCGTACCGGCGCCTGCTTTCCCATCCGGCCGAGAGGTTTCTTGCCGCTTTGACCATTCGCCTGTACATTGGTCGCCGCCCCTTGCCCATTGCCCCATTACCCAGTAACAGGAACCCCATGAGCTCTCCCGAGCTGATCGTCGACGTGCTGCGCGCCGAGCTGCGCGCGGCGAACCTCACCTATAAAACCCTGGCCGAACGCATCGACATGAGCGAGTCGAGCGTCAAGCGCCTGTTCGGCCAGAAGGACATGCCCCTGTCGCGCCTGGCGCAGATCTGCCAGGCGGCCGGCATTGCATTCGAGGACGTGCTGCGCCGCGCCGCCGATGCCCGGCCCCAGACGGACGCCCTCACCCTGGTCCAGGAAACCTCGCTCGTGGCCAAGCCGCGCCTGCTGCTGGTGGCGATCTGCTGCCTCGGCTACTGGAGCATGGAGCAGATCCTCGAGACCTACCGCCTTACCGAAGCCGAATGCATCGGCTGCCTGCTCGAGCTCGACCGGCTCGGCCTGATCGAACTGCGTCCGCTGAACCGCTATGCGCTGCGCGTGTCGAACGCCTTCCACTGGCTGCCGGACGGCCCGGTGCAGCATTACTTTCGCGAGCAGATCGTGCCGGATTATTTTGCGGGGCGTTTCGATGGCGCCGGCGAAACATTGATGTGCCTGCCGGCGCGGCTGTCGCCGGCGAGCAGTGCCGAGCTGGCGCAGAAGATTCATCAACTCGCGGCGGAGCTGACGCGTTTGCACCGGCATGACCGGCGCTTGCCGGCGGACGAGCGCGAGGGTATGACCTTGCTGGTGGGTTTCAGGTCGTGGGAGTTCGCGGCGTTTACGGCGCTGCGGCGATAGTCCGCGGGCGCAGGCCTGGTCTTGCTGCCGCCCTTACTGTGATACCGGCTGGCTGCTCACCGGGCTGCCGATCGAGCGGGTCGGCGGTGGCATTTGCGGCTGGCTCGGCGGTGGTGGCGGCGGAGTCGGTGGCGGCGGAGACGGTGGCGTGACGTCCGGCGGCGGGCCTTCCTGGGGTGGCTCCTGGCCCTGCGGGACCACGGGATTGACTTCACCCGGTGGCGGGGCCTGCACGGCGCCTGGCGATGTCTGCGGTTCGCTGGTGGGCATCGCGCCCGGGGCGACCGGTTGCCCCATCGGCACTGCGCCCGAGAGCGGGATGGCGGGCCGGGTGTCGGCCGCGAGGTCGACCCGCTTCATGACCCCGCCTTCCGACAGCATGATGTATTTCTGGTGCACTTCGCTGATGCTGACGCCCGGCGCCAGTTCGCGCCCGACCTTCAAGGCCTTCGGCGGCTGGCCGTCGGCCACCAGGATCGCCACGCTGTCGCGGCCGGCCGAGACGATACCGGTCAACTGGTAATTGCTGACGACATTCGTCACCGCCTGGCCGCCAAACAGGGTCGCGGCGGCGTCCGGCGACGGCTCGGGCAGCGCGGCCGTTTGCACGGTCGTGATCGGCCGCTGCTGGGGCTTGTACAGCTGCATGCCCCAGTAGGTGGCCGAGACCGCCAGGAAGATCAGCGCAAGCAGGGTGAATAGGAGAGGCAGACGCTTCATCAGTTTCCTTGTTATTGCACCAGCTGGTTGATTTCAATAATCGGCATCAGGACCGCCAGCACGATCAACAGCACCACCATGCCCATCGCCAGGATCAGCACCGGCTCGAGCAGGCCGGCGATGGTCAGCGTGCGCCGCTCCAGGTCGGCCTGCTGGGAGTTGGCGGCGCGCTCGAGCATGGCCGGCAGTTCGCCGGTGATTTCGCCGGCGCGGATCATGTGCACCAGCATCGGCGGGAAGAGTTTTTGCGCCGACAGCGCCCGCGCCAGGCTGACGCCTTCGCGTACGCTGCCGGTGGCCTGTTCGACCAGTTCGCGCATGGCGACGTTCGACAGGGTGTCGCGGCTGGTGTCGAGGGCGCGCAGGATCGGCACGCCGGAGCCGGTGGTAATGGCGAGCGTGCTGGCGAAGCGCGCCGTATTCAGGCTGCGCTCGAACTTGCCGTAGACCGGGGCGGTGAGCAGCCAGGTATGCCAGCGCCGTTTCAGATCGGGGTTGCGCAAGGCGCGCCGCCACATCCAGAACGCGGCGGCCAGCAAGATGCCGACATAGATCCCGTAGACGCGCAC
>JAQGLR010000086.1 GCA_028292765.1 Massilia sp.
AGGGTCGCCAGCATCTGGTCGGTTTCGCCGTGCGCGGCCAGCACGGCCGGATCGAAGTCGGTCGGCGCGTTGCGGATCATTTGCACGAGAACGGGCAGCAGCGGCACGCGCTTGCGGTTCACCACGATGCCCAGTTCCAGCTCGAACCAGGCCTTGCCGGCCTCCTCGGGCTCGTCGATCTCGGCATACCAGTCTTCGACCGGCACCACGTCGTAGCGGTACTTGTTCGATTTTTGCAGGTGCCAGCCGGCATCAAGTAGCGCGTCGAGCTGGCCTTCGGCAAAGCGCAGCCAGGCTGCCTGACTGTCGAGCTGCAGCGCGCCTGCCACGCCCGACAGGGGCGTGGTGGCCGGTTTGCGGAAACCGAGTTCAGTCAATGTATCCAGCGCGGCTGCTTCGGCGGCGGCGTCGCGCGCGATGATTTCGGTGACGTCGCCGATCTGGCGCACCACGCGCTGCGAGGGGTCGAAGGACACGCGCTGGCCGTCGTAATCAAAGGAGAGTACGGCGAAATCGTGCCAGCGCTGGCTGCCGCTGTCGGCCAGGGCCACCGCGTCGAGCATCAGGAAGGGTTGCGGTTTGACATCGTCGCGCAGGCGCTGGGTCAGTGGCTGCGGCAGCGGCATCAGGTCCTGCAAGCCATGGGCCAGCAGCAGCTGGGAAACGCGTTTCTTGTCGTTGCCGGTGAGCACAGGGGCTTGCGCCACCAGTGCCTGCAGCTCGGCGAGCGAAATATCCACGCCGCCACGGTTCAGGGCCAAAGGCCCGCAGGACAGGTTGTCGATGTACCACGGCGGATCGGTCGGCAGCATGTAGTCGATCACGTCGGCGCCGGGGTGATTCGCGGCGCCGTTGGCCGGTTCCACCGACCAGCCGAGCTTCGATGCACGGCCTTCGTCGCGCCATGCGAGATTGGCCTGGCGGGTCGGGCCGGCCTGCAGTGGATACACGAGGCCGTTGGCCATGTCGGCCCAGGAGTTGGCCCACAGCAGCTTACCCTGGCGCAGCAGCAGGTCGAGCAGGATCGCGCCGACTTTACCCTTCGGCTCGGTCGCGCTGGTGCTCTGCGACGAACCGCTGCGCATGGCGATGAAGAAGCGCACCAGGTCTTCGTCCTCGCCCTCGAGGTAGGCGGGCGGCGCGGACAGCAGCGAGAACACTTCGTTGACCGGGCTGGCGGCGGCCACTTCGCCATTCGGGCGCAGGCGTGCCTTGCACAGGCAGACGGCAACGTGGCGCCCGCCGCTGGTGGGGGCCATGACATAGACAAATTTGTACTGCGTCGCCTTCGGATCGGCGATTTCGACGGTCAGTTTCGGCTGCGGATGGGCGGCCGCCTCGACCCTTTGCAGCCAGGTCGCCACCGGTGCGGGCAGTGCCGGGGCGCGTGCCGGCGTCGCGCGCGGCGCCGGGGCATCGCCTGCGTGTTCGCGTGGGTAATCAACTGTGTGCATGGGTCTCTGAAGGGTGTATTAAAAAAAACAACAAACACCATTATCTCTCATACGGGCACTTCAGTTTTGTTCGTGATCGCACGCAGCCGAGAAATCTTTACGGTGTGAAATTATCGCCACGCTTCCATCACCATGCCGGCAAACTGCTGTCAAGACTGGCGCTTCGCCCGCGTTTGCGTATCATTGCCCGCCTGACTCACGCTGATCCACGGACTTGCCCCATGCTGCCTTCTATCGAACAACGCCTCGCCCTCGAACTGGCCGCCAGGCCGGCCCAGGTGGCCGCCGCCATCGCCCTGCTCGATGAGGGCGCGACCGTCCCCTTCATCGCGCGCTACCGCAAGGAAGCCACCGGCGGCCTCGACGACATCCAGCTGCGCCTGCTGGAAGAGCGCCTGCGCTATCTGCGCGAACTGGAAGACCGGCGCGCCGCGATCATCGCCTCGATCACCGAGCAGAACAAGATGACGCCGGAACTGCTGCAACTGATCGCGCTGGCCGAAGACAAGACCCGCCTCGAAGATTTATACCTGCCGTACAAGCAGAAGCGCCGCACCAAGGCCCAGATCGCCGTCGAAGCGGGCCTGTCTCCGCTGGCCGACGAGTTGTTGGCCGATCCAATGCGCAATCCGGAAGTAGAAGCGACGAAGTACCTGCGCGACGCGTTTGCGAATGCCGACGGCGTGAACAACCCGGGCGTGCCGGACACGAAAGCGGCGCTGGATGGCGCGCGCCAGATCCTGATGGAGCGGTTTGCGGAAGACGCGACCCTGCTGCAGTCGCTGCGCGAATACGTGCAGGAGCACGGCGTGGTCGAATCGAAAGTGGTCGAGGGCAAGCAGGACGAAGGCGAAAAATTCGCCGACTACTTCGCTTATTCGGAGCCGCTGTCCAGCGTCCCGTCGCACCGGGCGCTGGCCTTGATGCGCGGGCGCCGCGAAGGCATCCTCGACGTGGTGCTGCGCCTCGACACGGAAGCTGAAAAACCGAAATGGGACGCACCGCTCAACCCCTGCGAAAGCCGCATCGCCGCCCGCTTCGGCATCAAGGGTGCCAGCCGCCCGGCCGACAAATGGCTGCTGGACACCGCACGCTGGACCTGGCGCGTGAAAAGCTTCATGTACATCGAGACCGAATTGATGGGCGCCCTGCGCGAGAAAGCCGAGCTCGATGCGATCCAGGTGTTTGCGCGCAACCTGAAAGCCTTGCTGCTGGCGGCGCCCGCCGGCCAGCGCGCCACCATGGGCCTCGACCCGGGCCTGCGCACCGGCGTCAAGGTGGCGGTGGTCGACGCCACCGGCAAGGTGGTCGACACCGCCACCATCTACCCGCACCAGCCGAGGAACGACTGGGACGGTGCGTTGCACGTGCTGGGCCAGCTGGCGGCGAAACACAAGGTGTCGCTGATCTCGATCGGCAACGGTACCGCCTCGCGCGAGACCGACAAGCTGGCGCAGGATCTGATCAAGCAGCATGCGGAACTGAAGCTCACGAAGATCGTCGTCTCGGAAGCCGGCGCCTCCGTCTACTCGGCCTCCGAATTCGCCTCGC
>JAQGLR010000108.1 GCA_028292765.1 Massilia sp.
GAGGTGGCGATCACGAGCCGAAGGTTCGGCTTGTACGCCCGCTGCCCCTGGCGCCGCGCCTTGAGCAGGGTCAGGCGCAGCGAGACCCACACCCACACCAGGCGCAGCAGGATCAGGGCCAGGCTGATCGTGAGCGCCGTCCCGAGCAGCGACAGCGGCGTCATGCGCGCATCCGGCCCGGCGTCGCGCAGCGCGCGTTCGGCGATGTCGGGCAGCTGCTCGCCCAGCAGCACGAACATCACGCCGTTCAGGGCGAACTGCACCGTGTCCCAGACCACGGCGCGCCGTACGCGGGTGGTGGCCAGCGCGCGGCCGGACAGCTCGACATAGCTCATCGTGATGCCGGCGGCGACCGCGGCCAGGATGCCGGAGGCCTCGATATGCTCGGCGGCGAGGTACGCGCCGAAGGGGATCAGCAGGTTGACCAGGATCGGCGAGCCGGGCTCCTCCCCGAAGCGCGTGCTGATGACGCGCTGCGTGAACGACACCGCTACCGTGATCGCGACCCCGCAGGCGATCCCGGCCAGCGCCACCCAGAGGAAAGTGAGCGAGGCGGTGGCCAGCGAAAAGGCGCCCGTCATGGCGGCGGCCACGGCAAAGCGGAAGCACACCAGGCCGGTCGCGTCGTTGAGCAGGGACTCGCCCTCGAGGATGTGCATCAGGCGGCGCGGCACCGGCACGCGCGCCGTGATCGAGGACACGGCGACGGGGTCGGTCGGGGCGACGATGGCGGCCAGCGCAAAGGCGACCGGCAGCGGCATGGCAGGCACCAGCCAGTGGATCAGGAAACCGGCGCCGACGACGGTGAAGACGACCAGCCCGAGGGCAAGTTCGAGGATCGTGCCCTTGTCGCGGAATAACCCGACCTTCGGGATGCGCCAGCCGTCGAGGAACAGCAGCGGGGGCAGGAACAGCAGGAAGAAGATTTCAGGGTCGAGCGTGACGCCGTGCCCGAACACGCCGGCAATGGTCGCGCCGAGCGCGATCTGCACCAGCGGCAGCGGCACGCCGAAGGGCAGCATGCGCACCAGGTAGCCGCTTCCGATCACCGCCAGCAGCATCGCCAGCACCACGCCCACCGAATCCATGTCCTCTCCTTAAGGTCGAGTTCAGGATGATACGACGAAGGTGGAAGCGGGTGGCGCCCTAGCGCGGATGCTTCTCCGCCGCCGCCTCCGCCAGCAGGTCCGACAACTCCACCGTATTGACCGGCTTGACGATGTAATGGTCGAAGCCCGCCGCCATGGCCGCGTCGCGGTCTTGCTGGCGGCCGTAGCCGGTGGCCGCGATCAGCATGGCGTTCGTCGCCTGGGGCAGGCGGCGCAGGCGGCGCGCCAGTTCGTTGCCGTCGAAGTCGGGCAGGCCGATGTCGAGCAGGCAGACGTCCGGCTCGAACACCCGCGCCACGTCGACCGCGACGACGCCGCAATAGGCGATCTCCACCGTGTGGCCGGCGGCGCCGAGGAACAGCTGGAGCGTGTGCACCGCGTCCAGGTTGTCGTCGACCAGCAGCACCTTGAGCGGGCGCGCCGCCTGCACCTGGCCGCCCCTGGTCTGCGCCACGATCAAAGGCGCTTCCTGGCTATGGCGCGGCAGGCGTACCGTGAACGTGCTGCCCTTGCCGGGGCCGGGGCTGGCGGCGCGTACGGTGCCGCCATGCAGTTCGACCAGGCTCTTGGCCAGCGCCAGGCCCAGGCCCAGTCCGCCCTGCGAGCGGTCCGGCGTGCGCTCGGCCTGGGTGAACAGGTCGAACACGCGCGCCACCAGTTGCGGCTCCATGCCGATGCCGTCGTCGATCACCGTCATCACGTAATCCGGCCCGTCTTCGCTAAGGCGCAGTTCGATGCGCCCGCCCTCGGGCGTGTATTTCGTGGCGTTGTTGAGCAGGTTGGCCACGACCTGCACCAGGCGCTTGTGGTCGCCCTTGACCGGCGCCGCGTCGGGAAGCAGGTCGAGCACGACGCTGTGGCGGCGCGTCGCGATCATCGGGCGGATCTGTTCGGCCGCGTCGTCGATCACCTTGCGCAGGTCGAGCACCTGGGTCGAGATCGATACCAGGCCGCGGGTGACGCGCGAGACGTCGAGCAGGTCGTCCACCAGGCCGGTCATGTGCTCGACCTGGCGCGCGATGATGGCGCAGGTCTGCGTGATCTGCGCATTGTCCGAGTGAAGCAGCTTGAGCAGGTGGGCGCCGGTGCTGATCGGCGCCAGCGGATTGCGCAGTTCGTGCGCGAGCATGGCCAGGAATTCGTCCTTGCGCTGGTCGGCTGCGCGCAGTTCGCGTTCGGCCTGGCCGCGCGCCGCTTCCTTCTTCTGCAGCGTGGCCGCCATTTCGTCGAGCGCCTCGGCCAGTTGGCCGATCTCCTCGCGCTCGTAGGGGATGCCCGCGCGCGCGTCGAGGTTGCCGGCGGCGATGCTGCGCGCGGTGTCCATCAGTTTGCGCACGCGCTGCACGATCAGGACGTCGCCCGCCAGCCAGGCCGCCAGCAGCGCCAGCATGGTGGTGGCGGCCAGGCCGATCAGCGACATCAACTGGGCGCGGCGCGCCCCGGCCGTGACGGTGTCGACCGGAATGCCGATCGTGACCGTGTAGTCCGACAGCGCGGGCGCGCCGACGCGCGCGAAGGTGTGCAGGCGCTCGACGCCGTCGGCCTCGCGCAGCACGAGCGCGTCGCGGCCGGCATCGCGCATGGCCTCGCGCATGGTGGGCGAAACCTTGTGGCCGAACCAGCGTTCCGGGTCGGGACGGCGCGAGATGATGCTGCCGTTGGCGTCGCTCGTGACCAGCACCGAGCCCGGCGGCAGGTTGATGTCGGCGACAAAGGTGTCCAGGCCGGCCAGGTCCATGGCCGCGAACACGACCGCGACGACGTTGCCGGCGCGGTCGATCACCGGGTAGGTGAGGTTGATGGTGTGGCGCCGGATGACGCGCCCGAAGACGTAGTCGCCGGCGATGAAGCGGCGCTCGAGGACGGCGCGCTTGAAGTGGGGGCGGTCGCCCAGGTTCACCGGGTGGAGCATCGGCACCGCACTGCAGGTGACGTCGCCGTTCATCTGGATCAGGCCGAAGTTCGCATAGCCTTCGTTGCGGTCCAGCACATCGGCCAGCAGCGCATTGCAGCGCGGCGTCGCGCCCAGCAGATCGGGCACGCTGGCCAGGTCGACCAGGATCTGGCGCGCGCGCTCGACCGATTGCCCCTCGTTGGCCGCGGCCAGGTTGGTCA
>JAQGLR010000018.1 GCA_028292765.1 Massilia sp.
CGGCGTCAAGGGGCCGGTGACGATGATGGGCCACTCGACCGGCGGCATGCTCGCCGTGCGCTACGGCCTGATGTTCCCGCAGCAGACCGAGCAGCTGGTGCTGGTCAACCCGATCGGCCTGGAAGACTGGAAGGCGCTGGGCGTGCCGTCGCTCGGTGTCGATAAGTGGTACCAGCGCGAACTGCAGACAACGGCCGAGCGCATCCGCAACTACGAGAAATCGACCTATTACGTCAACCAGTGGAAGCCGGAATACGAGCCGCCGGTGCAGATGCTGGCCGGGATGTACCGCGGACCGGGCAAGGAAATCGTCGCCTGGAATTCGGCGCTCTTGTACGACATGATTTATACGCAGCCGGTGGTGTACGAGTTTCCGTTGCTGACGATGCCGACGCTGCTCCTGATCGGATTGAAGGACACGACCGCGATCGGCAAGGATGCGGCGCCGGAAGCGCTGCGGCCGAAGCTGGGCAATTATCCCGAGCTGGCGAAAAAGACCGCGCAGGCGATTCCGAAAGCGACGCTGGTGACCTTCCCGGACATGGGCCACGCGCCGCAGATGCAGGACCCCGCGGCGTTTCACGCCGCCTTGCTGAAAGGACTGAAGGCTGGAAAGTAAGATGCCTGATCTGGTAGCAATCAAACAATGCTATCCTGTGCGGCTCCAGACCTGCCTCAGCCGTAAAGGTCAGCCGTAAATTCCAGCCGTAGTGCATTGCGATGATCACCGAACCAGAAATCGAACAAAAAAACAGCCGCGCCTCCTATGCCGACGGGCCGCGCCTGCTGGCCGACATCGGCGCCACCCACGCCAGGCTGGCGCTCGAGACCGCGCCCGGCGTGCTGCGCCACACCGCCGTCCTGCGCTGCGACGAGTACAGCGGCATCGTGCCGCTGCTGAACACGTATTTGGCCGAGCACGGCAGCGAGCGCATCACGCACGCGGCGTTTGCGATGGCCAACCCGATCAGCGGCGACCTGGTGCGCATGACGAACCGCGACTGGCAGTTCTCGACCGACGAAGTGCGGCGCACCATGGGCTGGTCCACGCTCCTGATCGTGAACGACTTCACCGCGCTGGCGATGGCGCTCCCGGGCTTGGGCGCCGCCGACCTGCTGCAGGTCGGCGCAGGCAAGCCGCAGCCGCATGCGGTGGCGGGCGTGCTCGGGGCCGGCACTGGCCTCGGCGTGTCGGGCGTGATCCCGACCGCCGACGGCTTCGTCACCCTCGGCAGCGAAGGCGGCCACGTGAATTTCGCGCCAGGCGACGAGCGCGAGTTCGCGATCCTGCAATATGCCTGGCGCGAGTGGCCGCACGTGTCGAACGAGCGCATCCTGTCGGGGCCGGGCATGGAACTGGTGTACCGCGCGCTGGCGGAGAAGCACGGCGTCAAGGCGCCGAGCCGGAATGCGGCGGAAATCATCAGCGGCGCGCTGGAACAACACGACCCGCTGTGCCTGGAAGTGCTGGAGTGCTTCGCCGGCATGCTCGGCGGCGCCGCCGCGAACCTGGCAGTGACCCTGGGTGCATTCGGCGGCATTTTTATTGGCGGCGGCATCGTGCCGCGCATCGCGCAGTGGTTTGCCACCTCGCCCTTCCGCGCGCGTTTCGAGGCGAAAGGACGCTTTTCGGAATACCTGTCCCAGATCCCGACCTACGTCATCATGACGCCGAACCCGGCGCTGCGCGGCGTCTCGACCATCCTCTCGGAACACCTGCGCGGGCGCAGCGGCGCGAATACGCTGATGGAACGCGTACAGCACCTGCAGCACGAACTCTCGCCGGCCGAACAGCGCGTCGCCGCACTCGTGCTCGAGCATCCGCGCAAGGTGCTGTCCGAGCCGATCGCGGAAATTGCGCGCCTGGCCGACGTCAGCCAGCCGACCGTGATCCGCTTCTGCCGCTCGCTCGGCTTCCAGGGCCTGGCCGAATTCAAGCTCAAATTCGCCGGCAGCCTGACCGGCTCGATTCCGGTGCGCCACAGCCAGGTGCGCATGAGCGACAGTACGCATGATTTGTCGGCGAAAGTGATCGACAACACGGTGTCGGCGATCCTGAAATTCCGCGACGGGCTCGACGTGCACGCGATCGACCGCGCCATTGCGCTCCTGCGCAGTGCCAGCAAGGTCGAGTTCTACGCGATGGGCAACGCGCGCGTGGTGGCGCTCGACGGCCAGCACAAATTCTTCCGCTTCCGCATTCCGACCACGGCGCATGGCGACGCGCACCTGTTCCTGCTGGCCGCCGAACTGCTCAAACCGAACGACGTGGTGATCGCCATTTCGACGGCCGGGCAGGCGCCGGAGCTGCTGTCGGCGGTGGACGCCGCGCGCGCTGCCGGCGCCAGCGTCATTGCGATTACGAGCAGCAAGTCGGCGCTGGCGAAAAAGGCGCATGTGTGCCTGGCGGTCGATCATACCGAGGACAGCACCACCTTCCTGTCGATGATTTCGCGCATCCTGCAGCTGCTGCTGATCGACATCATGGCGGTCGGGATTTCGCTCGGCAGCCAGGCCGACCAGGATGGCGATATCGAGCGCCGCAGGCTGCTCATTTCGCACCTGGATGGGTGAAGCGTGTCCGGGGCTTGTAACTTGAACGTTTGATCGGGGCCGCCGCCCCGTGCAGTCTATTGAACCCCATCGCCACCGCGATCGCTTCCAGCAGCGTCGACTTGCCCGAACCGTTTTCGCCGACAAAAAAAGTCACGTTCGGATGCATGGCGAGCCGGTCGAGCGCACGCACCACGGGCAGCGTGAACGGAAAGTCCTGCGCACAGGCAGCGGCGGAGGGCTTCAGGCTGACCTCGGACAGGTAGGGATGGGTCTTCATCGGGCCGCGCCAGTCAA
>JAQGLR010000135.1 GCA_028292765.1 Massilia sp.
GCCTCGAGCACCTGTACCCGGACCCGGTCAAGCGCGAGGAAGCGCGCCCGCGCTATGAAGAGCGCCTGAAGTTCGAGACCGATACCATCAACAAGATGAAGTTCCCGGGCTACTTCCTGATCGTGGCCGAGTTCATCCAGTGGGCCAAGGACAACGGCGTGCCCGTGGGACCGGGGCGCGGCTCGGGTGCGGGTTCGCTGGTGGCATATTGTCTGCTCATTACCGACCTCGATCCGCTGAAGTACAACCTGCTGTTCGAGCGCTTCCTGAACCCTGAACGCGTCTCGATGCCCGACTTCGACATCGACTTTTGCCAGGAAAACCGCGACCGCGTCATCCAGCACGTGAAGGATCTGTATGGCCGCGACGCCGTCTCGCAGATCGCCACCTTCGGTACGATGGCGGCGAAAGGCGCGATCCGCGACGTCGGCCGCGTGCTCGACTACGGCTACAACTTCTGCGACGGCATCTCCAAACTGATTCCGTTCAAGCCGGGCAAACCGGTGTCGATCGCCGAGGCGATCGAGGAAGAGCCGCTGCTGAAGGAACGCCTCGAGAACGAGGAAGAAGTCAAACAGGTGCTGGAACTGGCGCAGCAGGTCGAGGGCATCACCCGCAACATCGGCATGCACGCCGGCGGCGTCCTGATCGCGCCGGGCAAACTCACCGATTTCTGCCCGCTGTACTCCCAGGGCGGCGATGCCGGAGTGGTCTCGCAGTACGACAAGGACGACGTCGAGGCCGTGGGCCTGGTGAAGTTCGACTTTTTGGGTTTGACCACGCTGACGATCCTCGACCGCGCGGTGAACTACATCCGCGCGCTGGACCCGGTCGACGCCGGATTCAACCTGGAGACGCTGCCGCTGAACGACCGGCCTTCGTACAAGCTGCTGTCGGATGCCAAGACCGTCGCGATCTTCCAGCTGGAGTCGCGCGGCATGCAGGGCATGCTGAAGGACGCGCGTCCCGACCGTTTCGAGGACATCATCGCGCTCGTGGCGCTGTACCGTCCGGGCCCGATGGACCTGATCCCCGACTTCTGCAAGCGCAAGCACGGCGCGAAGTTCGACTATCCCGATCCGCGCACCGAGTCCATCCTGTCCGAGACCTACGGCATCATGGTCTACCAGGAGCAGGTCATGCAGATGGCGCAGATCGTCGGCGGTTATTCGCTGGGCGGCGCCGACATGCTGCGCCGCGCGATGGGCAAGAAGAAGGCCGAAGAGATGGCCGAGCACCGCGAGATCTTCCGCGCCGGCGCCGCCAGGGACGGGCTGTCGACGGCCAAGGCCGACGAGATCTTCGACCTGATGGAAAAGTTCGCGGGCTACGGTTTCAATAAATCGCACGCCGCCGCCTACGCGCTGCTGTCCTACCACACGGCCTACCTGAAGGTGCACCACACGGCCGCCTTCATGGCGGCGAACATGTCGCTGGCGATGGAAGACACCGACAAGATCAAGATCCTGGTCGAGGACTCGATCGACGTCTGCCGCCTGACCCTGCTGCCGCCGGACGTGAACGAATCGCAGTTCCGCTTCACGCCGGAAGGCGAGCCGTTCTCGGTGACGCAGAAGCAGGTATCGAATATCCGCTACGGTCTCGGCGGCGTGAAGGGCGCCGGCCAGGGCGCGATCGAGGCGATCGTGGCCGCGCGCAAGGAAGGCGGCAAGTTCAAGGACCTGTTCGACTTCTGCAAGCGCGTCGACCGCAAGCAGATCAACCGCCGCACGATCGAATCCCTGATCCGCGCCGGCGCCATGGACTGCTTCGGCGTCGACCGCGCGATCCTGCTCGCCTCCGTCACGTTTGCGATGGAAGTGGCGGGCCAGGAAGCGGCCGCCGCGAACCAGGTCAGCCTGTTCGGCGGCGATGATTCCGACCTCGTGGCGCCGCCGGAATACGTCAAGGCGCTGCCCTGGACCGACCGCCAGAAGCTGTCGGAAGAGAAGGTCGCGCTCGGCTTCTACCTGTCGGGCCACATGTTCGACATCTACGCCGGGGAAGTGCGGCGCTTCGCGCGCACCAGATTGCAAGATTTGGAACCCTCGCGCGAGCCGCGCATGCTGTGCGGCGTGATCACCGGCGTGCGCACCCAGATGACCCAGCGCGGCAAGATCCTGATCGTCGCGCTCGACGACAAGACCGGCGTGGTCGAGGTCACGGTCTACAGCGAGGTGTTCGAGGCCAACAAGAACGCCTTCAAGGAAGACGAATTCCTGCTGGTGGTGGGCAAGGTGTCGGAAGACCGCTTCAACGGCGGCCTGCGCATCACCGCCGAAAAGGTATACGACCTGGCGTCTTCCCGCATCCAGTACGGCCACAAGCTCGAGATGGACCTGGCCTGCACGGTCAGCCCGGCAAAGATCGCCGAGGTGATCGCACCCTACCGCCACCCGGACGGCCTGCCGGTCAGCCTGCGCGTGAAACCGCAGGGCGTGGAATGCATCCTGCAACTGGGCGACGAGTGGCGCGTGGCGCCGTCGGACGCGCTGAAGCAGGCGCTGGAACTGACGCTGGGGGCGAAGGACGTGGCGGTCGAGTATTGAGTCCCCGCTCACCCTGGGACGCTCATTCCTGCATGGCGCCTGACTGCAGGATTATTTTTCCCTGCGCCCGGGGCACATGGGCAAGCAGGGCGCGTGCCACATCCAGCGCCTTGATCGGCCTGTACTGTGCCGGAATCAGCGGACGCAGTACGCCCGCCAGCAGGGAGCCGATATGCTCGCCGGCCCGTACTGGCTGCCCAAGCACCCCCCGGTCCCCGAGCAGCAGCGACGGCCGCGCGATCACCAGCGTGTCGAAGCCGAGTTCTCCGACCGCCTCTTCGAGTTCGCCCTTGACGCGGTTGTAGAAGACCCGCGACCGCCTGTCCGCGCCCATCGCGCTGACCAGGCCAAGGCGGCGCGCACCGGCGGCACGGGCCGCGCGCGCCACGGCCAGGTTGGCGTCGAAATCCACCGCCCGGAACGCGGCCTGGCTGCCGGCCACCTTGATGGTCGTGCCAAGGGCGAGGCAGGCTTCATCGAGCGCGGGGAGGGGCGGCAGGGCGCCGAAATCGACCACCTGCGCCTGCAGTTTGGGGTGCTCGACCTGCAATGCGCGCCGCGCCAGCACATGCACCACAGCCACCGTGTCGTCGGCGAGCAGGCCGCGCAGGATCTCGCCGCCGACGAGACCGGTGGCGCCGGCAAGCAGGACGCGGCGCCCGGCAGTCACGTTATTTCGTCACGGCGGCTTGCGCCGCCTGCGCGCTTGCATGCTTATTTGCATGCTCATGCAGGCCGATCGCGGCCTGCGTCGTCCCGTTCCTGATGCGCTCCAGCACGATGTGCTGGTTGCTCGAGGCCTGGTCGCGCTGCGCTTCGCGGTGCCACAGGTGGAAGATCTCGGTGGAATAGGCGCCGTCCTTGCGCATCACGCCCGCGTGGTACAGGCGCGCCACGACGTCGGAATCCTCGTAGCCCCAGCCGCGGAAACTCTCGTCGAAACCGTTGATGCGTTCCAGGTCGGCCCGCCAGAAGGCCATGTTGCAGCCCTTGATGCGGCGGAAGCTGAAGCGGTGGCGGCGGCGGCCGATATCGGGCAGCTTGAGCAGCAGTTGCGCGGCCTTGCCGAGCCCGCCCTGCAGCCGGTAGCGCAGCTTCTCTCCCAGGCTGAGCGACTGCAGGTCGATGTTTTCAAGCAGCACGCGCGCGCTGAATGCCTGGCTGAGCAGGATGCGGCTGCCGGTCACCATGTAGCCTGCTTCGGCCAGCTGGCGGTGCCGCGCGATGAAGTCGCGTTGCGGCACGCAGTCGCCGTCGAGCGCGATGATGTAGTCGCCGCGCGCCGCCAGGATGCCGTTGTTGCGCGATTCGGCGAGGCGGAAACCGTCGTCGGGCTGCCAGACGTGGCGCATCGGCACAGGTGAACGCCGGATCAGGTCCTCCACCAGCGCCCGGGTCGGCTCCCCGGACCCATCGTCGGCGATGATGATCTCGATATTCCGGTCGTCCTGGCGGAAGCAGGCTTCGACGCAGGCGCGCAGCGCCTCCGGCCAGTTGTAGGTCGCGATCACGATCGAGATCAGGAAATTGTTACCGGCGAAATTGTTATTGTTCATGTTCAGGGGCGGCGCGAACGGCCTGCCTAACGCTGTGCTGGAACGCTATTGTGCAGTGCCGCGCCGCGCCGCGCAATGTACATATAGCGCGCCCGCCAGCAGGAGGAACCAGTATGCTTCGGTCGGATCCCAGAGCAGGCTGTTGAACAGCGAGGCCACGCTGTAGATTGTCAGCAGCAGCGCCAGGGCGTCGGCTACCGGGTCGTGGCGCGCGAGCGCCGCGCGGGCGAGCGAGACGAGCAGGGCCACGTACAGGGCGACCCCGGCCACGCCGACCTGCACCGCCAGCAGCAGCGGCTCGCTGTGCGGCTGGTTGCGCACATGCCGGACGTCCGCGATGCCGTGCCAGATGCGCAAGGCCTCGGGGTGGTAGATCGTCGCGAACGAGCCCGTGCCATGGCCCACCAGCGGGCGCTCGGCCACCGCCAGCGCGCCGACCCGCATGTAGCTCATGCGCACGCCGTTGGGCGAGGCTTCGATTTTCTGCGTGACCTCGGTCACCAGGTTGTTGGTGCGCGTCTCGAAGTTCGGCGAGACCAGGTAGGCACCGACAAACACGAGCGAAAGCGCCGCGGCCACGAGGGTGCTGCCCAGCAGCGTCACGCGGGCGCGCAGCAGGTACAGCACGAATACCCCGACGAACAGGCCGACATAACCGGTACGGCCGTTGCCGATCAGGATAGGCGTGGCGAAATAAATACCCGCCGCGACGGCGGCGATGCGCGCGCGCGTGCTGCGCGCCCAGGTGGCGGCGAGGAAGCTGGCGCAGGCTGCAAACGACAGCAGGATGCCGATCGTGATGTGGTTGCGGAACACGAACGGGTCGCTGGCGTCGCCGACGCGCCACCAGCCCAGGCTGGAGGTCGGCATCGCATCCAGCACCGTCAGGTAGACGGAAGTGGCCAGCACCGCGCACCCGGCCAGCGACCAGCGCAGCGCACGCGCGGGCAGGGTGGGGGCGCGCCAGCACAGGCACAAGGCCAGCGGCAGCACCAGCAGCTTGGTGTACTTGCGCATCGCATTCTGCAGGTCTTCTTGCGGCGCGATCGACCAGGTGCCGCCGAGCAGGATCAGCCCCAGCAGCGCCAGCGCCAGCAATGCCGGCGGCGAACGCAGCGGACGGGCGAGCGCGGGCGTGGTCACCAGCATCAAGACGAAAGCGATCAGGGTGAGCCCGACGAAAAGGTTCGTCAGCGCGGTCGAGAACGGCACACTGAACATCGCCAGCAACAGCAACTGGCGCGCCAGGCGCTCGAGCCATCCGGAGGACGGCACGTCGACGATTGGGGGAGCGTCGAGGGGGCGAAACCAGGCGAGCATTTTTTCCTTGTCAATACGGCGCCGGCGGGGCGTTGGGAGCACGCCGGCATACTGCTGCATTGTACCTTAGATAATTCGGAGCCCGGCTCAGTAGGCGGGGCGTCGCACCCGAACCCGAGTATGCGAAAATGGCGGGTTGACCGTCCTGCCGGGGCGGACCGGATATCGCGCGGCGCCACGCAGTGCCCGCCGTCGCAAGCGAAAAGAGCAAAGTGGAAAACAGTGTGATCGTCAAACGCCTGTGGGCGTTCATCAAGCCTTACCGCAGCCGTGCCTATATGGCGCTGCTGGCCATGGCGCTTACCGCCGCGACCCAGCCGTTGCTGGGCAAGGCCATCGAACTCCTGCTCGACAAGGGCTTCAATAACAAGGTCGACTTTTCCCTGTGGTGGATCCCGGGCGTCCTGATTTCGATCTTCATCCTGCGCGGGATCGGCACCTTCGCCACCGCCTACCTGAACAACTGGGTCATCAGCCGCGTGCTGAACGACTTGCGTGGCAGAATGTTCGACCGCCTGCTGCGCCTGCCGGTGGCGCGCTTCCACGAAGAGTCGACCGGCAAGGTCATCAACACCGTGATCGGCGACGTGCGCCAGGTGGTGGACATGATCAACTCCGTGTTCATCGCCTTCGTGCGCGACACGCTGGTCGTGATCGGCCTCCTGGCCGCGCTCCTGTACCTGAACTGGCAACTGACCCTGGTGGCCATCGTCGTGGTGCCGCTCACCGCCGTCATCGTGCGCACCACCACCGGGCGCCTGCGCCGCCTGAACCGCGAAAACCAGCGCGTGACCGCCGAGATGACCCAGGTGGTCGAGGAAGCCGCGCGCGGGCACCAGGTGATCCGCGTGTTCTCGGGCGAACGCTACGAGCGGCAGCGCTTCGCCATCCGCAGCGAGGCGCTGCGCGGCTTTTCCCAGCGCACCACGGTCGCCTTTGCCGCCACCGCCCCGGTGACCCAGATCGCCACGTCGCTGGCCTTGTCGGCGGTGGTGGTCTTCGCCATCCGCTCGGACATGACCGTCGGCGAGTTCACCAACTTCATCACGATGATGCTGATGCTGCTCACGCCGCTGAAATCGCTGGCCGAAGTCAACGGCCCGATGCAGCGCGGGATCGCGGCCGCCGAAACCGTGTTCCGGATGATCGATTCCCCGGTCGAGGAAGACACCGGCACGCGCGAACTTTCCCGCGCGCGCGGCCACCTGGTGTTCGAGAACGTCACTTTCCGCTATCCGAACAGCGCCACCCCGGCCTTGCAGAACGTCGCGCTCGACATCGCCCCCGGCCAGACGGTGGCGCTGGTGGGCACCTCCGGCGGCGGCAAGTCCACGTTCGTCAATCTCGCGACCCGCTTCTACGATCCCGAAGCCGGCCGCATCGTGCTCGACGGCGTGCCGTATCCCGAGCTGCGCCTGGCCAGCCTGCGCGCCCAGCTGGCGATGGTGAGCCAGAACGTGGTGCTGTTCGACGACACGCTGGCGGCCAACATCGCCTATGGCGTGGAGCGGATCGACTACGAACGCCTGGCAGGCGCCGTCAAGGCGGCGCACCTGACGGACGTGGTGGCGCGCCTGCCGGACGGCGTCGAATCGATGATCGGCGAGAACGGCATGCGCCTGTCGGGCGGCCAGCGCCAGCGCGTGGCGATCGCGCGCGCGATCTACAAGGACGCGCCGATCCTGATCCTCGACGAGGCCACCTCGGCGCTCGACAACGAATCGGAGCGCGCCGTGCAGGCCGCACTCGACGCCCTGATGGCCGGGCGCACCACGATCGTCATCGCCCACCGCCTGTCGACCATCGAGGGCGCCGACCGCATCGTCGTCATGGAACACGGCCGCATCGTCGAGCAGGGCACGCACGGCGAGTTGCTGGCGAAGGGCGGTTCCTACGCCAACCTGTACCGCCTGCAGTTCGCGCAAGCGGTGGCGCAAGAGGGGGTGAAATGAGCGCGCGCACCCTGGTCATTTCGCCGAACTGGATCGGCGACGCCGTGATGGCCCAGCCGCTGCTGGCGCTTTTGCAAGCGCGCCATCCGGGGCGGCCGATCGACGTGCTGGCGCCGCCGGCGGTGGCGCCGGTCTGGCGCGCGGTGGCCGAAGTGGACACGGTGCTCGAGACGCCGTTCCGGCACAAGGCGCTGCAGCTGCGCGAGCGCTGGAAGTATGCGCAGGTGCTGCGCGCGCGCGCTTATGCCGATGCCTACGTGCTGCCCAACACGCTCAAGTACGCGCTGATCCCGTGGCTGGCCGGCATCCGGCAGCGGGTCGGCTACAAGGGCGAAATGCGCTATGGCCTGGTCAACGTGATGCATCACGACGACCAGCCGCCGCGGCCGATGGTGCCGTTCTATGCGGCGCTGGCAGAGGCCCCAGGCGCGGCCTTGGCCGCGCCGCCCAGGCCACATTTGATCGTGCCCGGCGAGCGCATCGAGGCCGCCTGCGCGCGCCTCGGCATCGCGTTTGACGGTGCGCTGGTCGCCTTTGCGCCGGGCGCCGAGTTCGGCCAGGCCAAGCGCTGGCCGCCGCGCCACTTCGGGGCGCTGGCGCGCACCATCGCCGGCCAGGACCCTGGGGCGCGCATCGTGCTGCTCGGTTCGCCGAAGGACCGCGCCACCTGCGACGAGGTGATCGCGCACGCCGGCGACGCGGCGGCCGTCATGCTGAACCTGGCGGGCCGGACGCAGCTCGATGAAGCGATCGCCGTGATCGCGCGCTGCGCCGCCGTGGTGGCGAACGATTCGGGGCTGCTGCATATCGCCTCGAGCCTGAACCGGCCGGTGGTCGCGCTGTACGGCCCGACCGATCCCGACCACGCGCCGCCGTTTTCCGACATCGCGCACGCGCTCTCGCTGCGCCTCGATTGCTCGCCCTGCCGCCAGCGCGAGTGCCCGCTCGGGCACCACAATTGCATGGAACAGATGGAGGCGCCGCTCGTGTGGCGGGAGCTGCGGCCGGTGCTGGCGCGGTAGCGGTAGCGGGAGCTTAGCCCAGGAGCGTCAGGCGCTCTACAACAACCGGCCGGTGCCGACGCGTCTTGCGTCGAGCACCGGCCGGTCGCCGCCGGACCCGCGGTCCGGACGGCCTTGGAAGCGCTGGAACGCGTCAGCTGGCGTAGTGCGCCGCTTCGCCCGCCAGCTCGCCGTCGTCGGCGGCGTGTTCCTCGAGCGCCTTGATATAGCGCGCCAGGGCGTCGTCGAGCGAGGGCAGCAGCACGCCGCGTTCGCTGGTGAGCGCGGAGAACGCCGGGCGAACGGCCGTGTACCCGCATTCCGCCGC
>JAQGLR010000150.1 GCA_028292765.1 Massilia sp.
TCGCTGTTGCGCCGCATGATGTGCTGCGCCACCTCGGCCTTGTAGGCGTCGAGCGCGGTGGATGCCGGCGCGACGGGTGCGGCGGTTCTGGGAGTGGGGAGGATGGCGGCGGCAATGCGCCCTGTGGCAGAAACGAGCGTGGAAGCGACGGGCTGGACCGTGCTGCATCCGCCCAGGGCTGCCAGTAGAAGAAGGAAAGCGGCCCGGGTGCGGATGATCGTTGTCATGTCAGTCGAATAATCGTCGAAGTTCGGCGCCAGGGTCGGAAGCGCGCATGAACGCTTCGCCCACCAGGAACGCGTGCACGTTCGCCTCGCGCATGCGCTGCACATCTTCCGGCACCATGATTCCCGATTCGGTCACGACCAAGGCCTCCCCGCTAATGCGCGGCAGCAGGCCAAGCGTCGTGTCGAGCGTTACCTCGAAGGTGCGCAGATTGCGGTTATTGATGCCGAGCAGTTGCGTTTTGAGGCGCAGCGCCGCGGTCAACTCATCACCGTCATGTACTTCGACCAGCACGTCCATGCCGAGTTCCTGGGCACAGGCTTCCAGCTCCGCCATCAGGCCGTGATCGAGGGCCGCCACGATCAGGAGGATCGCATCGGCACCCATCGCGCGCGCTTCGTAGACCTGGTACATGTCGACAATAAAATCCTTGCGGATGACCGGCAACTCGCAGGCGGCGCGCGCCTGGCGCAGGTATTCAACCGAACCCTGGAAGAAATTCACGTCGGTCAGCACCGACAGGCAGGAGGCGCCGCCGTTCGCATAGCTCTCGGCGATGTTCGCCGGGCGGAAGTCCGCTCGCAATACGCCTTTCGAGGGAGAGGCTTTTTTTACTTCGGCGATGACGCCGGCGCGGCCCGCGGCGATGGTCTTGCGCAGGTTCGCCTCGAAGCCGCGGATGTCGGCGCGCAAGCTGGCATCGCCTTCGACTTCGCGCCGGAGGCTGGCCAGGTCGCGGTACTTCCTGGCGGCCGCCACTTCGTCGGCTTTGACGGCCAGGATCTTGTTCAGGATGTCGGACATGTTTTTACTTGGCGCCGAGCTGGCGCGTGACGTTCACAAAATGTTCGAGCTTGGCCAGCGCCGCACCGGACGCGATGGTGGCGCGTGCTTTCGCCAGGCCTTCCTCGATCGACGCGGCTATGCCGGCTGCATACAGCGCGGTGCCGGCGTTCAGCGCCACGATGTCGCAGGCAGGTCCCGGCTCGCCGCGCAGCGCTTCCATGACGCGCACTCTGGATTCCTCGGTATTCGCCACCTTCAGGTTGCGGCTGGCGATCATCGGCATGCCGAAGTCTTCCGGGTGGATTTCGTATTCGCGGATCTCGCCGTTCACCAGCTCGCCGACCATGGTGCCGGCGCCGAGCGAGACTTCGTCCATGTTGTCGCGGCCCCAGACGACCATCGCATGCTGGGCGCCGAGGCGCTGCAGCACGCGCACCTGGATGCCGACCAGGTCCGGGTGGAACACGCCCATCAGGATGTTCGGCGCGCCGGCCGGGTTGGTCAGCGGACCGAGGATGTTGAAGATGCTGCGCACGCCCAGCTCGCGGCGCACCGGCGCGACGTGCTTCATGGCCGCGTGGTGGTTTGGCGCGAACATGAAGCCGATGCCGGTCTGCGCGATCGATTGCGCGATCTGTTCGGGTTTCAGGTCGATGTCGGCGCCGAGCGCTTCGATCAGGTCGGCGCTGCCCGAGGACGACGAGACGCTGCGCCCGCCATGCTTGGCCACGCGCGCGCCGGCGGCGGCGGCCACGAACATCGCGGCGCTGGAAATGTTGAAAGTGTGCGCGCCGTCGCCGCCGGTGCCGACGATGTCGAGCAGGTGGGTGGTGTCGGCCATCGGCACCTTGGTCGAGAACTCGCGCATGACTTGCGCGGCGGCCGTGATCTCGCCGATGGTTTCCTTCTTCACGCGCAGGCCCATGGTCAGCGCCGCGACCATGGTCGGCGACATTTCGCCCGACATGATCTGGCGGAACAGGTGCAGCATCTCGTCGTGGAAGATCTCGCGGTGATCGATACAGCGCAGCAGCGCCTCTTGTGGGGTGATCGGCATGGTCGTTCCAGTAATGGGTAAATTAACCGCGCTGCAGGAAGTTCTTCAGCAGCGCATGGCCGTGCTCGGACAGGATCGACTCGGGGTGGAACTGCACGCCCTCGATGTCGAATTCCTTGTGGCGCACGCCCATGATCTCGCCGTCGTCGGTCCAGGCGGTCACCTCTAAACAGGCAGGCAGCGAGGTGCGTTCGATCGCCAGCGAGTGGTAGCGGATCACGGTGAAGGGACTTGGCAGCCCCTTGAACACGCCAACGCCGGTGTGCGCGACGAGCGAGGTCTTGCCGTGCATGACCTGTTTGGCGCGCACGATCTTGCCGCCGAAGGCTTCGCCGATGGCCTGGTGGCCGAGGCAGACGCCGAGGATCGGCAGCTTGCCCTTGAATTGTTTGATCACGTCGACCGATATGCCGGCATCGGCCGGGGCCTTCGGGCCCGGCGAAATGCAGATGCGGTCGGGGTGCATCTCGTCGATGGCCTCGAGCGTGATCTCGTCGTTGCGCACGGTGCGCACCTCTTCACCCAGCTCGCCGAAATACTGGACGATGTTGTAAGTGAAGGAATCGTAGTTGTCGATCATTAGTAACATGCTAGAACTCCCCATCCAGTCCGTCTTGCACCTGTTCGGCCGCGCGCAGCACGGCGCGCGCCTTGGCTTCGGTTTCCTGCCATTCCATTTCGGGAATCGAGTCGGCCACGATGCCGGCCGCGGCCTGCACGTAGAGGTTGCCGTCCTTGATCACGCCGGTGCGGATCGCGATCGCCACGTCCATCTCGCCACCAAAGGAGAGATAGCCGCAGGCGCCGCCATAGATGCCGCGCTTGGTTGGTTCCAGTTCATCGATCACTTCCATCGCGCGCACTTTCGGCGCGCCGGTGAGGGTGCCGGCGGGGAAGGTCGCGCGCAGCACGTCCAGGTTGGACATGCCTTCCTTCAGGGCGCCCTCGACGTTCGAGACGATGTGCTGCACGTGCGAGTATTTTTCGATGACCATGCGGTCGGTGACCTTCACGCTGCCGGTATCGGCAATGCGGCCGATGTCGTTGCGCGCCAGGTCGATCAGCATCACGTGCTCGGCGATTTCCTTCGGGTCGGCCAGCAGTTCGGCGGCGAGTGTCGCGTCGCGTTCCGGCGTCGCACCGCGCGGGCGGGTGCCGGCGATCGGGCGCAGCGTGACCTTGCGTTCCCCCAGGGCCGACGTCTCGTTGCGCACCAGAATTTCCGGCGAGGCGCCGACGATCTGCATGTCGCCGAAATTGTAGTAATACATATACGGACTCGGGTTCAGGGAACGCAGCGCGCGGTACAGCGACAATGGCGAATCGACGTAGGGCTTGCGGATGCGCTGGCCGATCTGCACCTGCATCAGGTCGCCGGCCATCACGTAGTCGTGGGCGCGGGCGACGGCCGCCAGGTAGTCTTCCTTCGCAAACTCGCGCACCGCTTCGGTACGCACCGACGCGGTCGTGACCGGCGGCTCGACGCTACGGTGCAGCATGATGCGCAAGTCTTTCAGGCGCTGCCGCGCTTTCGGGAATGCCTCCGGCGTTGAGGTGTCCGCATACACGATCAGGTAGAGTTTACCCGACAGGTTGTCGATCACGGCCAGCTCTTCGGTCACCATCAACCCGATGTCGGGCAGGCCCAGGGTGTCCTTGGGCGCCTTGTCGGCCAGCTTGCGCTCGATGTGGCGCACCGTGTCGTAGCCGAAGTAACCGGCCAGGCCGCCGCAGAAGCGCGGCATACCCGGGCGCAATGCCACCTTGAAGCGCGCCTGGAATTGTTCGATGAAGTCGAGCGGATTGCCTTCGTGCGTTTCGACGACAAGGCCATTGGTGACGACCTCGGTGAGATTGCCGCTGCTGCGCAGCAAGGTCTTGGCGGGCAGGCCAATGAACGAATAGCGGCCGAAGCGCTCGCCGCCGACGACCGACTCGAGGAGGAAAGTGTTCTTGCCGGTGTCCTGCGACTGGGCCAGCTTGAGGTACAGGGTGAGCGGCGTTTCGAGATCGGCAAACGCTTCGGCGATCAGCGGAATGCGGTTATAGCCCTGGTTGGCCAGCGATTTGAATTCGAGTTCGGTCATATTCTTCTCCGGGCCGCCAGCAGTCGAGTTGGAGGATGGGCGGCGGTGGTTCAAAAACCTGCCGGTGCATGTGCAACCGGCAGCAATCAGGATGGGTTCAGTTGGCCCAGGATTGCCAGCGTCGCCACAGCCAGGCCTCGAAGGCGCGGGTGTGATTGACGGTGTGTTTTTTAGTGAAGAACATGTATAGATGAGTTAGTTTTGAATGCTGTTGTGCGCACGAACGAGCTCGGCGGCATCGAGTAGCGAATCAACTATACCATCGGAATCGATGCTTTGCACAGGCCTCCCGTGGTTATAACCATATGGCACGGTGAGCACGAAACAGCCTGCGGCACGCGCCGCTTCG
>JAQGLR010000021.1 GCA_028292765.1 Massilia sp.
ATCGGCCTGCCGGAAGTGAAGATCGGCCTGGTGCCGGGCGCCGGCGGCACCCAGCGCCTGCCGCGCGTGGTCGGGCTGGAGCAGGGCATGAACATGATCGTCTCCGGCAACCCGGTGCTGTCGGAAACGCTGGCCGCCAGCAGGCTGTTCGACCGCGTGTTCGACGCCGGCGCGGATCTGGTGGCGTCGAGCGTGGAATTCGCGACCGGCATCGCCGACCTGCGTCCGCTGCCGAAGGTGCGCGAGCTGAAGGTCGACTACCCGGACCATGAAGCTTTCCTGGCCGCGACCCGCGCGAAGGTGAAGGCCGCCGCCGGCGCCTTCCCGGCGCCGCTGGCCTGCGTCGAGTGCGTGGGCGCCACCGTCGCCATGCCGATCGAGGAGGGCCTGGAGTTCGAACGCGAGCGCTTCCTGGCGCTGGCGCAGACGACGGAATCGAAAGCCCTGCGCCACGCCTTTTTTGCCGAGCGCGCCGCCAGCAAGGTGCCCGATGTGCCAGGCGATACCCCGACCCGCAGTATCCGGACCGCCGCCGTGATCGGCGCCGGCACCATGGGCGGCGGCATTGCGATGAACTTCGCGAATGCCGGCATCCCCGTCATCATCCTGGAAACAAAACAGGACGCGCTTGACAAGGGGCTGGCGACGATCCGCAAGAATTACGAGAACACCGTCAGGAAGGGCAAGCTGGCGCCGGAACAGGCGCAGCAGCGCATCGACCTGATCACCGGCACCCTGTCGTATGAGGACATCGCGCAGGCCGACATCGTGATCGAAGCCGTGTTCGAGGATTTGAACGTGAAGGAAGCCGTGTTCCGCCAGCTCGATGCGACCATGAAGCCGGGCGCGATCCTGGCGTCGAATACCTCGACGCTCGACCTGGACCGCATCGCCGCTTTCACCAGCCGCCCGCAGGACGTGATCGGCCTGCATTTCTTCAGCCCGGCCAATGTGATGAAGCTGCTGGAAATCGTGCGCGGCGCGCAGACCGGCAAGGACGTGCTGGCCACCGCGCTGGCGCTCTCGAAACGGATCAAAAAGACGGGCGTCGTTTCCGGGGTCTGCGACGGCTTCATCGGCAACCGCATGCTGGAACAATACCTGCGCCAGGCCTTCTTCCTGCTGGAAGAAGGCGCGCTGCCGGAGCAGGTCGACAAGGCGGTCGAGCAATTCGGCTTTGCGATGGGGCCCTTCCGCATGAGCGACCTGGCCGGCAACGACGTCGGCTGGTATGTGCGCAAGCGCCGGGCTGTCGAGTCGCCGGGGCTGGTGTATTCGAAGGTGCCGGACCTGCTGTGCGAACAGGGGCGCTTCGGCCAGAAGACCGGCGCCGGCTGGTATGACTACCAGGCGGGCGACCGCAGCGCCCACCCGTCGCAGGCGGTGAACGAAATGATCGTTGCGCAGTCGGCGGCCAGCGGCATCGGGCGCCGTGCGATTCCCGATGAAGAGATCGTGCAGCGCCTGGTCTTTGCCCTCGTGAACGAGGGCGCGCGCATCCTGGAAGAGGGCATCGCATTGCGCGCCTCGGATATCGACATGGTCTACCTGAGCGGCTACGGCTTCCCGCTGCACCGCGGTGGTCCGATGCTGTACGCGGACACCGTGGGGCTGGCGAAAGTGCTGGAAGCGATCCGCGGGTTTGCGGCCGGGCGGCATGGCGACGCCTGGACGCCGGCGCCGCTGCTGGAGCGCCTGGCAAGCGAGTGCAAGGGGTTCAACGGCTGACGGGGCAAGGTGATCGCGGAAGGACCAAAGGCAGACGGGAGTCTGCCTTTTTTGTGGGCGTTTGAAGGACCCTGCAATAAGTAAACAAAATCGTTTACTTATCCTTGACTCAAGCATACGATGCCTCTATTGCAACGCAATGGACATCCCGTGAAGACCGCGCTCCTGATCGCCAGTGCCTGCCTGCTGGGTTTGCTTTCGACGACCGGGGCCTCGCTGCCCTATCCGATCCTGCCGCCGCTGTTCGCCGGCGGCGCCAGCAATGCCCTGACTGGCTTTCTCGGCCTGCCGCCCAAGCTGCTGTTCGGCGTGGCGCTGATGATCAACCCCCTGGGACTGCTGATCGGCAGCGCGGCGCTCGGGCCGGTGGCGGACCGCTTCGGGCACCGCCGTGTGCTGTTGATCACCGCGATCGGCGCGGCCGCCGGGCACGCACTGACCGCCGCCGCACTGGTGGCCGAGTCGTATCCGCTGTTCCTCCTCGCGCGCTTCGTGACCGGGCTATTGGAAGGCAATGGCTCGATCATGCGCGCCATGCTGGCCGAGCGCCTGACCGGCGGCCTGCGCAACCATGCGCTGTCGTGGCTGAACGGCGCCTTCCACCTGGGCTGGCTGGTCGGGCCGCTGCTGGCGGGTTTCACGGTGGGCGCCGGGGTCAAGGTCCCGTTCTACATTGCTGCCGGCGCGCTGCTGCTGGGCGCCGGCCTGGCCGCGCTGGCGCTCGAGCGCGAGCCCCTCCGCCACGATCAGCACATTCAGCACGTTCAACACCGCGCGCCCCGGGACGACAGCTGGTGGCAGGTGGCGCGCGAGCGCCATTCGCTCACGCTGCTGCGCCACACGCCGCTGCGCACGCTCTTCAATGTGCACTTCGCGTATGCCTGCGGCGTGGCCGCCTTTTACGAATTCTTTCCCTTGTGGCTGGTGGACATCGGCCGTTACGACACGCGCCAGATCGCGCTGGTGAACATGGGCATGTGCGCCCTGATGACCTTCGCGGCGCTGTTCGCGGGCCGCGCCAGTCCGATCGAACCCAGGCGCCGCGCCAGCGGCCATGCCGCCATGGCGGCCATCGCCATCCTGGCGGTGGGCGTCGGCAACCTGTGGGTGGGCCTGGCGGCCATTGTCCTGTTCGGCCTGCCGCACGCCTACTACAACGCCACCTTGCAGGGCTGGTCGGCCGACCAGTTCGCCGTGCATGGGCAAGGCGCGGTGATGGGCCTGCTCTCGACGACATTTTGCCTGGCCAACATCGTGATGGCGCTGGCCGGCGGCGTGCTGGCACTCGTCGACACGCGGCTGGTGCTGATCGTCGGCGGCCTGCTCGCGGCCTGGGCGGCAGTAGCGATGCGCAACTGGAGCGCACGGGCCGTCGTGGCCACCGCGCCGGCCAGCATGGAGACGAAATGAATACGAACGACCAGCTCCTCATGCTGCTCAAGACGCGCGGCACGCAGACGGCGCAGGCCCTGGCCGGCCTGATCGGCCTGACCCCGATGGGGGTGCGGCGCCAGCTCGAGGCGGCCGAAAGGGAAGGGCTCGCCACCCATGTCGACACACCGGGCAAGGTCGGGCGTCCGGTGCGCCGCTGGCTGCTCACCGACCGCGGCCATGCGCGTTTTCCCGACCGCCACGCGGAGTTGACGCTCGACCTGATCGCGGGGGTGCGCACGCTGTTCGGGGAGACGGGGCTGGAGCGCCTGATCGTGGCGCGCGAGGAAGCCAGCGAGCGCGCCTACCGGGAGCGGGTGGCGGCTTGCGCGACGCTTGACGAGCGGGTCGCCGCGCTGGCCGACGCGCGCTCGCTCGACGGCTACATGGCCGAAGTCCAGCCCCGGGCCGACGGCAGCGTGCTCCTGATCGAGAACCATTGCCCGATCTGCTCGGCGGCGCGCGCCTGCCAGCAGTTCTGCCGCTCGGAGCTGGAGGTATTCCGGCGTGTGCTCGGCCCCGGCGTGGCCGTGGTGCGCATCGAACACCAGCTCGAGGGCGCGCGGCGTTGCGCCTACCTGGTCAGCCAGGTGGCGTGAGCCGGCCATAAAAAAATGCCGCTGTTTCCAGCGGCATTTTCATTTTTGACGAGCTTCTGCGCGTCAGTCGTTGGCGTAGATGTTGTTGTTCTTCGTTTCGCGCACGAAGAGGGCGCCGATCACGAGCGAGATCAGGGCGATGATGATCGGATACCAGAGGCCGTAGTAGATGTTGCCGTTGGCCGCGACCAGGGCAAACGAGATGGTTGGCAGCAGGCCGCCGAACCAGCCGTTACCGATGTGATACGGCAGCGACATCGAGGTGTAGCGGATGCGGGTCGGGAACATTTCGACCAGCATTGCCGCGATTGGCCCATACACCATCGTCACGTAGAGCATCAGGATGAACAGGAGCAGCACCAGCATCGGCTTGTTGATCGCGTTCGGGTCGGCTTTTTCCGGATAACCGGCGGTCTTCAGGGTGCTGGTGACTTCGGTCTTCAGCGCCGTTTCGCGCGCCTTGCTGTCAGCGTCGAAGTTCAGGTTATCCGGCGTCATGGTCGCATTGAACGACTGGACCGACCTGTCGCCCACCATGATTTGCGCCACCGAGCCGGCCGGCGCGTCGACCAAATCGTAGTTGACCGAAGCATTGGTCAGCATGCGGGTTGCGATATCGCACGAGGACGGGAACTTGGCGGTGCCGGTCGGGTCGACCTGGAAGTTGCACGTTGCCGGATCAGCGACAACCTTGACGGGGGCGGTAGCAATTGCTTGCGCCAGCGCCGGGTTGCCATAGTGGGTGATGGCCTTGAAGATCGGGAAGTAGGTGGCCGCGGCGATGAGCATGCCGCCGAGGATGATCCATTTGCGGCCGACCCGGTCCGACAACCAGCCGAAAAAGAGGAAGAACGGGGTTCCCAGCACGAGCGCGACCGCGATCAGGACGTTGGCGAGCGGGCCATCGATCTTCAGCGTTTGCGTCAGGAAGAACAGGGCATAGAACTGGCCGGTGTACCAGACCACCGCCTGGCCCATCGTCAGGCCGAACAGCGCCAGGATCGCGATCTTGGCATTTTTCCAGTTCAGGAAGGCTTCCGACAGCGGCGCCTTCGAGGTCTTGCCCTCGGACTTCATCTTGGTGAACGCCGGCGACTCGGCCATCGACAGCCGGATCCAGACCGACACGCCCAGCAGGACGACCGACACCAGGAACGGGACGCGCCAGCCCCAGGCCGTGAACTCCGCCTCGCCAATGGCGGTGCGGGTACCGAGGATGACCAGCAGGGACAGGAACAGGCCGAGCGTGGCGGTGCACTGGATCCATGCAGTGAAGAAGCCGCGCTTGCCTTCCGGCGCGTGCTCGGCGACATAGGTTGCCGCACCGCCGTATTCGCCGCCGAGCGCGAGGCCCTGCAGGACGCGCAGCGTGACGAGCAGGATCGGCGCCGCGATGCCGATCGTGGCGTAGCCCGGCAGCAGGCCGACCAGGAAGGTCGACGCACCCATGATCAGGATGGTGACCAGGAAGGTATATTTGCGGCCGATCATGTCGCCGAGGCGGCCGAACACGAGCGCACCGAACGGACGCACGATGAAGCCGGCGGCAAAGGTGAGCAGCGCGAAGATGAAGGAGGTGGTGGGATCACCAAGGAAGAACTGCTTGCCGATAATGGCGGCAAGCGCACCGTAGAGGTAGAAGTCGTACCATTCAAAAACCGTCCCAAGCGAGGACGCAAAAATCACCTTGCGTTCTTCCTTGGTCATCCCCTGGGAGGAAGGTACTGCCTTCCCGCCCGCAGCCATGCCGGGTGTGATAGCCATTTTATGTGTCTCCGTATAGTAATGTAAGTCATCGGATAGCCGATACTCGGTCAGCTGGGACGCAGTGTGGACCGTTAAACTTACGTCATGCTTGCTCCAAACTTACTCCAAACTTACGCTTGGATTGATGTGGCCGCTTGTGCCCGGGCCAGTGCCCCTTGCCTGCGCTGTTCGACAGCGTTCCCGGCTGGAAGATCCCGAACAGGCAGGTTTTGCGGCCGGATTTTTTGCGGACGACCGTACTGAAGTGCTATCCTCGTTCGGCGCGATATCAACAGACTGGAAGAAAATATGATCAAACACATCGTCATGTGGAAATTGAAGGAACAGGCCGAGGGCGCGGACCGCCTCGCCAACGCGCGCGAGATGAAGCGCCGCCTCGACGAGTGCGCGCACCTCGTGCCCGGCATCCTGGCGTTCGAAGTGTCGCTCGCCCAGCCCGGGCTGGAAGCGACCTGCGACGTCGTGCTGTACTCGGCATTCGAAAACAAGGCGGCGCTCGAGGCCTACGCCGCCCACCCGACGCACCAGGCCCTGATGCCGTTTTTCAAAGCGGTGCGCGAAGGCCGCGAGTGCATGGATTACGAAGCCTGACCCCCTGCAACAATAACGGAGACCGCATGCGCACCCCCCAGGAACTCTTTTCATTGCACGGCAAGACGGCGCTGGTGACCGGCGGCTCGCGCGGCCTCGGGCTGCAGATGGCCGAAGCGCTCGGCGAGCAGGGCGCCAGGGTCGTCATCTCCTCGCGCAAGCAGGAAGAACTCGACGCGGCCGTCGCCCACCTGGCCGCGCGCGGCGTCGACGCGACCAGCATCGCGGTGGACCTGGCCAGGGACGCAAACGTGCTGTCGTTTGTCGAGGAAGCGCTGCGCCGCCTCGGCCACATCGACATCCTCGTCAACAATGCCGGCGCCAGCTGGGGCGCGCCGGCCGAGGAGCATCCACTCGAGGCGTGGGACAAGGTCATGGACCTGAACGTGCGCAGCATTTTCCTGGTGTCGCAGGCGGTGGGTAAATTGTCGATGATCCCGCGCCGCTACGGGCGCATCGTCAACATTTCCTCGATCGCCGGGCTGGCCGGCAATCCACCCGGCACGATGAGCACGATCGCCTACAACACCTCGAAGGGCGCGCTCGTGAATTTCACGCGCGCGCTGGCCGGCGAATGGGGCCGCCATGGCATTACCGTCAATTCAATCGCGCCGGGGTTCTTCCCGTCTAAAATGACGAAGGGCGTACTCGCCACGATTGGCGCCGACACGCTGGCGAAAGATGCGCCGCTCGGGCGCCTCGGCGACGACGAAGACCTGAAGGGCGCGGTGGTGCTGTTCGCCTCCGACGCCGGCAAGCACATCACCGGCCAGATCCTGGCCGTCGACGGTGGCGTTTCCGCCGTCTGAAGGGAAGCGAAGGGGAGAAGCGCATGAAGAGTTTTAATGGAAAGGTAGCCGTCATCACCGGCGCCGGCAGCGGCCTGGGCCGTGAATTCGCCGGTGTCGCCGCCGGTCTCGGCATGAAGCTGGTGATTTCCGACGTCCAGGTCGATGCGCTCGAGCGCGCCACCGACGAATTGCTGGCGCAGGGCGCCGAAGTGCTGGCCATGGTCTGCGACGTCAGCCGTGGCGCCCATGTGCAGGAACTGGCGGACGCGGCGATCGCGCGCTTCCATGGGATCCACCTGGTTTTCAATAACGCCGGCGTCGGTTCGGGCGGGCTGATCTGGGAAAACACCGAGGCCGACTGGCAATGGGTGCTTGGCGTGAACCTGTGGGGCGTGATCCATGGCGTGCGCGTATTCACCCGGGCGATGCTCGACTGCGCGAAACGCGATCCAGGCTACGAGGGACATATCGTCAACACGGCGTCGATGGCGGGCCTGCTGAACGCGCCCGCGATGGGGGTGTACAACGTGTCGAAGCATGCCGTGGTGTCGCTGTCGGAAACGCTGTACCACGACCTGCAGCTGGTGAAGGCGCCGATCGGCACCTCGGTGCTGTGCCCGTACTTCGTGCCGACCGGGATCTGCCATTCGCACCGCAACCGGCCGGAAGAACTCAAACCGGAGGCGGCGCCCACCGCCAGCCAGATGGCGGCGCAGGCGCTGACCGTGAAGGCGGTCGAATCCGGGAAGGTGTCGGCGAGCGACGTCGCGCGCATGACTTTTGAGGCGATCCGCGAGGGGCAGTTCTACATCTTCTCGCATCCGCAGGCACTCGGCGGCGTGGTCGAGCGGTTCGATGCGATCGTCCACGGCAAGAATCCGCCGGACCCGTACGCGGCGACGCCGCAGGTGCGCGAGATGCTCAGCTCACGACTGTAAGCGCGCGCCTGCAGGCTGCCACGAGGGCACCCGGCTCAATAGCCGTCGGCCAGGCCGGTGCTCGTTGTGGTCGGGTTGCTTTGTGCGATGTCCTTGATCGAGCCGTTCTGCGCCGGGGTCTGGCAACCCAGCAGCAGGGCAGCGACGCCGAGCGAGATCAGGAGTGAAGGTGCGCGCATGGCATCCTCTGTTGAGTGAATGGTGAAAACGTTCACGGTAACGCGCTGGATAGCACGGAGTTTGATCTGCCTCAATCCCGTAAAGTTAGGGCCGTAATATCCGCTCGTGCAACTCGGCCGGCGCGTTGTCGTACAGCTTCACCACCGTCGAGGTCCGGGTGCCATACCCCGGCGTCTCGATGCACACGGCCGACAGCACGCGCTCGAGGTCGAGCGGCACGCCCGTGGCGGGCAAGCGCATGTCGGGGGCGCGGGTGGTGTCGGCCAGCATCTCGAAATACGCGTCTTCCGGCGCCCCCTGGCACAGCAGGCTCGCGAACTGGGCCTTGGTACGGGTGACTTTTGGCCACGGATCGTCGAGCAGGCCGTTCGAGATGCCGTAGATGCGGCCCGGCTCCAGGGGCCGGCCGTTGCGTTCGTCGCCGCTGGCGCGGTTCGAGTACCAGTACAGGTCGCCCTTGTCGCCCAGCACCAGGTTGAAGCCGTTATACACGTCGCCGCGCGCGGCGATCATGTCCAGGTACTCGGCGGCCGTCAGCGAACCCTTCAGGAAGTCGGCGACCAGTTCCCCGCGCGACGGGGCGTCGGCGCGCACGCTGCCGGGCGCCCGGATGTTCGTCAGCGCCGCGAATTTCGGCCCGTCCGGGCCTTCGCGGGTGATACCCATCCAGCTGCCGCCGTGTTCGAGGTCGCGCCCGGCGATCACGTTCGGGTTGTCCGGCCACGGCGCGGCCGGCGCGGCCGGGCGATCGTAGAATTCGTCGCGGTTGGCCGCGGCGATCACGGGCACGCCAGGGAAGACGCGCCAGGCGAAGACGATCAGGCACATGGTGTCAGCTCCACAAATACTTCGGCGCGGCGCGGGCCGGCGATCAGGGCGTCAAGGCCGGCGTCCAGCGCAGCGGCTTCCAGCCCGGCGGCGAACGACTCGGGCACATCCGGATAGACTTCCATCCAGGTCTGGAGGCCGTCGCGGCTGCCGGGGCGGCGCATCAGCCGAGCGCCACCGGGACCGACCCGTGCCTGCAGGCTGCGCACGAGCGGTTCGAGGCGCGCGGCGTCCTCGATGCGCACCTTGTAGTACACGTAAAGGTCGATCATGCTAGATGTCGAGCGCGTCCAGCGCGTAGGGCATCGGCAGGAAGCGCAGCGCGGCGCCGGCGGCGGAACCCAGGCGCACGTCTTCCTGCAAGGCGCCGAGCTTGGTTTCGACCAGCACGTCGGCGCCGCCCAGGCCGTTCGGCGCGGCGTTCACCACCATGCCGCAGGGCTGGTCCGGGTCCGCCGTCGAAAACACCTCGTCGCCGGCGCGCACTGCCGCGTTGTCGACCGAGGCCAGGCTCGTGCGGCGCTTGAGCTTGCCCAGGTACTGGCTGCGGGCGACGATTTCCTGGCCCGGATAACAGCCTTTCTTGAAGTTCACGCCGCCCAGCAGTTCGAGGTTGATCATCTGGGGCACGAATTGCTCTTGCGTGGCGCCCGTGATCTGGGGCACGCCGGCGTGGATAGCCGCCAGGCGCCAGGCGGCATTGCCGCCGAGCGCAAGCTCCCCGCGCAGGGCGGTAAAGGCGGTTTGCGCGGTCTCGGCCGAGGTCAGCCACAGGTAGCGGGGTGCACCAAAAGCGTCCGCCAGGCGGATGACGGTGCCGAAACCACCCTCGACCTTGCCGTAGGGCGCGCCCGGCAACTCCGGCACGAATGCGCGGAGCGCCGCTCCGCCGGCCGCGCCGCCGATGCCGAGTACGGCGACAACGCTGTCTTCTTCGGTAGCATCGCGCAACTTCGCTTTCGCGCGCAGCACGAACATCGTCAGCCGCTTTTGCAGCGGGGCCTGGATCGAACGGGGCAATTGCAGCCAGATGGTCCCGGCGGAATCATCAGCCTTACTGCGCCACATCAGGAAAGTGGCCTGCAGCCGGCCTTTCGGCGTGCAGAACCCGGCCAGGCGCGCTTCGTTCGAGCCCAGGTGTTCGACGTCGTTCGTGAGCTGGTTGTGCAGGAAAGACGCCGCGTCCTCGCCGCTGACGGCGATCAGGCCGAGGTCCGTGACAGGGGCGACAAACCCTGCCGCGAGATCGGCGGCGGTGAGCGTGCGGCCGAAGTCTTCGACCGCCGTGGCTTCGTCGATATGGAAGCGGGCGCCGTGCGACGCCAGGTGTTCTGTCCAGTTGCTCATAAATCCAGAAATGTTTTCCGATTAGGCTATCATTACGCCCTCATTATAGAGTTGTCGAGCATTTCGCGCCGGAGATGGCGTAAACCCAGAAAAACAGAATGGCATTAATAAAAAAACTCATCGTCACTGGCGTGATCGTGTCAGTCGCAGCCGTAGGGGGCTTTGCCTGGTGGTCCAAGCAGCCCCTGACCACGGCCCTGCCGCCCATCGAATTCGCCATCGCGCCCGGGAGCAGCGTCGGCGCCGCCGCCCAGCAAATGGCCAGGGCCGGCGTGCCCTTGAACCCGACGCTGTTCCAGGTGCTGGCCCGCGTGACGGGCCAGAGCGCGCGCATCAAGGCCGGCAGCTACGAGCTGAAACCGAACACCTCGCCACGCGGCCTCCTGACCCAGCTGGTGCGCGGCGAGTTCGCCCAGGAAGCGGTCACCATCATCGAAGGCTGGACCTTCCGCCAGATGCGCGAAGCGATCCGCTCGACCAGGACCCTGCGCCACGAAACGGCAAAACTCAGCGACGCCGAACTGATGGCGAAAGTGACGCAGGAATACAAGCAGCCGGAAGGCCTGTTCTTCCCGGACACCTACCTGTTCGCCAAAGGCGCGAGCGACATGCAAATCTACAGGCAGGCGCACCAGATGATGCTGGACCGCCTGAAGGCGGCCTGGGAAAAGCGCGACCCGAACCTGCCGTACAAGTCGCCGTACGAGGCGCTGATCATGGCCTCGATCATCGAAAAGGAAACCGGCCAGAAGAGCGAGCGGGCGATGATCGCGGGCGTGTTCGTGAACCGCCTGCGCACCGGCATGATGCTGCAGACCGACCCGACCGTCATCTACGGCATGGGCGCGCGCTACGAGGGCAAGATCGCCAAGAAGGACTTGCAGACCGATACGCCGTACAACACCTACACCCGCTACGGCCTGCCGCCGACGCCGATCGCCCTGCCGGGCGTGCAATCGCTGGACGCCGCATTGGCGCCGGCGAAGACGGACGCGCTGTATTTTGTCTCGCGTAACGACGGCACCAGCCAGTTCTCGGAAAACCTGAACGACCACAACCGCGCGGTGAACCAGTACCAGCGCGGCGCGACCAGCACGACCAGCACGACCAGCAAGCCATGAATGAGCGCGGCAGATTCATTACCTTCGAGGGCATCGACGGGGCAGGCAAGTCGACCCACATCGGCTTCGTGGGCGACTTTCTCGCCGCGCGCGGCAAGACGACCGTGTCGTCGCGCGAACCGGGCGGCACGGCGCTCGGCGAAAAGCTGCGCGATTTACTGCTGCACGAAAAAATGCACCTGGACACCGAAGCGCTCCTGATGTTCGCCAGCCGCCGCGAGCACATGGCCCAGGTCATCGAGCCGGCGCTCGCATCCGGCGCCTGGGTGCTGTCTGACCGGTTCAGCGACGCCAGCTTCGCCTACCAGAGCGGCGGACGCGGCATGGACCGGGCCAGGATCGAGGCCTTGGAGAACTGGGTGCACCCGCACCTGCAGCCCGACCTGACCCTGCTGTTCGACGTGCCGCTCGAGGTCGCGCGCGAACGCCTGGACGCCACGCGGGACCTCGACAAGTTCGAGCGCGAGCAGGAAGAATTCTTTGCCCGCTGCCGTGCGGAATACCTGCGCCGCGCCGCGCAGTTCCCGCATCGTTTCGCCGTCATCGACTCCACGCAAAGCATCGCGGCGACCCGGCAAAAAATCAGCGAGGCCCTGGAGAGCTTGCTGTGACGATTTATCCCTGGCAGCAAGCCTCCTGGAACGCGCTGCAGGCGATGCGCGAGCGGCTGCCGCATGCGATCCTGTTCCACGGCCCGGCCGGCATCGGCAAGGCCGACTTCATCGAAACCTTTGCCCAGTCGCTGCTGTGCGAAAACGTGCGCGCCGACGGGCGCGCCTGCGGGGCATGCCCGTCCTGCGGCTGGTTTGTCCAGCACAACCATCCCGATTACCGCCGCGTGCGGCCGGAAGCGCTGGAAGACGAGCCGGGCGTCGATGGCGACGGCGGCGAGGGCGGTGACGGCGACAAGAAATCGAAGTCGGCGAAAGCCCCGTCGAAAGAAATCAAGATCGAGCAGATCCGGGCGCTGGCCGACTTCATGAACATCTCGACGCACCGCCAGGGGCTGCGCGTGGTCGTGCTGTACCCGGCCGAGGCGCTGAACATGCCGGCCTCGAACGCGCTCCTGAAAACGCTGGAAGAACCGCCGCCGGGCACTGTGTTCCTGCTTGCGTCGAATGGAATCGACCGCCTGCTGCCGACGATCCTGTCGCGCTGCCGCAAGTTCGCGCTGCCGACGCCGGACCACGCCGCGGCGCTGGCCTGGCTGCAATCCCAGGGCGTGCAGGACGCCGACAGCTGGCTGCGCGAGGAGGGCGGCGCGCCGCTCGCCGCGCTCGAGAAATCATCCGGCGGCTCAAGGGAAGAACTCGACACCCTGCTGGGCTTCCTGGCGCGTCCGAACATCGAGGGCGCGCTGCGCCAGGCCGAGAAGCTGAGTAAAACCCCGCTCGCCGCGCTCGTGTCATGGCAACAGCGCTGGCTGTACGACCTTCTGGCCTGCAAGCTCTCGGGCAGGGTGCGCTACTATCCGCGCTATCAGAAGGAACTTGCAGCCTTGGCCGGCAACGTGCACACTGCGAACCTGTTACGTGCAATCAAGTCTGCGAACGAACGCCGCGCGACCGCCGACCATCCGCTGTCGCCCAAGCTGTTCGTCGAGGACATGTTGCTGGACTATACAGCTTGCTGCGGCGCTGCCTGAAAGGATCGAGATGACCGGCAATACAACCGACCCGAACGCCTCGCTCATACCGCGGCCGTCGGTGCTGTCGCTTGCCATCAAGGAAAAAGCGGCGCTGTACGCGGCCTACATGCCCTTCCTGAAGAACGGCGGCATGTTCGTGCCGACACCGAAGGCGTACAAGATCGGCGACGAGGTCTACCTCATCCTGTCCCTGATGGACGATCCCGCCAAATACCCGATCGCGGGCAAGGTCGCCTGGATCACCCCGGCCGGCGCCAACAACAGCAAGGCGCAGGGCATCGGCGTGCATTTTCCGCAGGATGAAAGCGGCCAGCGCGCCAAAGCCCGCATCGAAGAAATCCTCGGCGCCGCGCTGCGTTCCTCGCGCGCCACCCACACCCTGTAATTCTTTTTTCACCCTCAGTTTCTCTCCATGCCGTCCTACGTCCACCGTCTTGCCCGCCGCGACGACCTGCCCGTCATCGTCGACATCTACAATTCGACCATCGCCTCGCGCGAAGTCACGGCCGATACCGAACCCGTGACGGTCGCCTCGCGTGAAGCCTGGTTCAACGACCATACGCCCGAGCGCCGGCCGCTGTGGACCATCCACGATGCGGCCGATACGTCCGACCATCCCGCGGTGATCGGCTGGATGTCGTATTCGAATTTCTACGGCCGCCCGGCGTATTCGGGCACGGCCGAGCTGTCGATCTACATCGACGAAGGGTGGCGCGGCAAGGGCATCGGAAAATATTGCCTGGAGCAGGCGATCGCCTTTGCGCCGGAAATCAAGGTGCACACCTTGCTCGGGTTTATCTTCGGCCACAACGTGCCGAGCCTGGCCCTGTTCCGCAAGTTCGGCTTCGACACCTGGGCGCATTTCCCGCGGGTGGCCAATCTCGACGGCGTCGAGCGCGATTTGATCATCCTCGGCAAGCGCGTCGCCTAGGGTGGGGTAATTGAGTCCGGGGGACTCAATTACGTGCCCACGCGGAACCGTGAGCATTGGTAGCGCGTCACGTACAATATCGGCATGTACATCGATTCCCACTGCCATATCAATTTCCCCGAGCTGGCCGCCCGGATGCCCGAGATCCTCGCCAAAATGGACGAGAACAAGGTCACGCACGCGCTGTGCGTGTCGGTCGACCTGCCGGACTTCCCGTCGGTGCTGGCCCTGGCCGAGCAATACCCGAACATTTACGCCTCGGTCGGGGTCCACCCCGACTACGAGGACACCCCGGAGCCGAGCGTGCAGCAGCTGGTCGAACTGGCGCAGCACCCGAAGGTCATCGCCATCGGCGAGACCGGGCTGGATTATTACCGCCTCGAGGGCGACCTCGAATGGCAGCGCGAACGCTTCCGCACCCACATCCGCGCCTCGCGCGAAACGCGTAAACCCCTGATCATCCACACCCGCTCGGCCAGCGTCGACACCATCCGCATCATGAAGGAAGAGGGCGCCGGCGTGGCGGACGGGGGCGTGGCCGGCGTGATGCACTGTTTTACCGAGTCGCTCGAGGTGGCCGAGGCCGCCATCGAGATGGGCTTCTACATTTCGTTTTCCGGCATCGTCACGTTCAAGAGCGCGAAAGACCTGCAGGCGGTCGCCCGCGCCGTGCCGATGGACCGTATCCTGGTCGAAACCGATTCGCCCTACCTGGCGCCGGTGCCCTACCGCGGCAGGGTGAACGAGCCGGGCTATGTGCCGCACGTGGCCGAGTTCATCGCCACCCTGAAGGACCTGCCGCTGCGCGAAGTGGCGCAGCGTACGACCGACAATTTCTTCAAGCTGTTCCAGCACGCAAAGGCCTGAGATGAGCAATCCGCGCGGCACCAGCTTACGCAGCATGGTCCTGGTACTTGGCCTGAGCCTGAGCCTGGGGTGGGCCCGGGCCGAACCCGTGGCCCCAGGCGCCCCGAACACCTCGCAGCTGACCTCCTTCTTCCGCGCCGTCCAGCTCGACGATGTCAGGACCGTCCAGGCCATGCTCGGCAGCAAGGTGAATGCAAACCAGCTCAATCCGCTGGGGGCCGAACCCGGCCTGGTGCAGGCGGTGCGCGAAGACGCGATGCGCGTGTTCCACGCCTTCCTGGCCCATCCGGGTACCGACCTCGAGGCGCGGGCCTCGAACGGCAACACGGCGCTGATGATGGCGGCCTTCAAGCGCAACCGCCCGGCCGTCGAAGCGCTGCTGGCGAAGGGCGCGAAAGTGGACCAGCCTGGCTGGACGGCGCTGCACTACGCGGCCGCCAGCGGCGACGACGCCATCGTGCGCCTGCTGCTCGAGCGTGGCGCGCAGGTCGACGCCGTATCGCCCCTCAGGAGCGGGGCCTATACGCCGATGATGATGGCGGCGCGCGAAGGCCACGACGGCACGGCGCTGTTGCTGATTGCGCACGGCGCCGACCGCAGGCGCCAGAACAGCGAAGGACTCACCGCCGTCGAGATCGCCGAGCGTGCGGGCAAGCCGCGCGTGGCGGCGACCATCGCACGCGGCGCGCGCTAGGCGGCCACCCCGCGCATTGTCCGGCCGCGTGCGCGTCGTCGAAACTGCCGGGTATTCCTCCCCTGGCTCGGCAATTCGCCCGCGTCGGCTCGCACGCATAATGTTCCCGCTAAGTAAATAATTGCATCACGGCAATGCTGACGCAGACCCAAAGGAACTTCCATGCTGAACGAACGCGAAATCGAGAGCTGCTACCTCGGGCAATTCATCCCGGTCCATTATCACCACAATATGTTGATGGACCAGAACCGCATGAATGCCTTCCAGGCGGCGATCGCGCACGCGGTTCGCCCCGGCATGAAGGTACTCGAACTCGGCGGCGGCACCGGAGTCCTGTCGTATTTCGCGGCCCAGCAGGCGTCGAAGGTGTATTGCGTCGAGTTCAATCCCGACCTGGTGCTCGAGGCGCGCCGCTTCCTGGCGATGAACCCGAACGGCCACAAGGTCGAGGTGATCCACGCGGACGCCTTCGACTACCTGCCGCCCGAGCCGGTCGACGTGGTCATCTGCGAAATGATCCACGTCGCCATGCTGCGCGAAAAACAGGTCGCCGTGATCGAGGCGTTCAAGGCGCGCTACCTCGCCAGGTTCGGCGGCGCGCTGCCGGTGTTCATGCCGGAAGCCGTGGTGATGGCGGTCCAGCCGCTGCAGCAGGATTATGCATTCAACGGATTCTACGCCCCGATCGTGCAGTTCCACGAGACCAGCGTGGCGTATCCCGGCACGCTGGAGCTGGCCGCGCCCGCCGTCTACAGCGTGCTCGACTTCGCCGGACCCGTGGACAGCCTGATCGCCTGGCGCGGCAGCTTCGAGGTGAAACAGGGGGGCAGGTTCAACGCGCTGCGTTTCGTGACCAGGAACCTGCTGTCGATCGTGCAGGAACAGGGCAGCACCATCGACTGGCTCAACCATTACATGAGCGTGCCCCTGGCGCGTCCGTTCGAGGTGGTGGCGGGCGACGTGGTCGAGGTGGCGTTCGAATATCGCGCCGGGGGGTCGATCCCGAGCCTGCAGGCGTCGCTGCGCGCCAGCCTGGCGTCCGACGTCGCAAACGACAGCGTACAGGCCCGGCAGCCGGCGGCCCGCGCCGTCGAATTCGCGTAACGGACGAGCCGCTCATCGCGCGATCCGGCCGCTCCGTCGCGCCGGCCTGCCGTTCGTCGCAAGGCCCGGCGGGAGCGCGGCCCTGGACCTTACACTGTCGCTCCACGATCATTTTCGGAGCATGCGATGTTCGGTTTCCTGCTGTGGCTGCTATTGCTGTTGCTGTGCTGGCCGCTTGCCCTGCTGGCCCTGGTGCTGTATCCGCTGGTATGGCTGCTGCTCCTGCCGCTGCGCCTGCTTGGCATCGGTGTCGACGCGGTCTTCGCCCTGCTGCGCTCGATGCTGATGCTGCCCGCCCGCGTACTCGGGCATACGCCGGGACGCTGACCGTCGCGGCCTGCCGGCCGGCAGAGTGTGGGGCAATTAACAGACGCGCCTAGTGGAAACGCCTACTGTGGAGCCGTCCGCTTTCATCCGAAAGCGAGGCTTCACCATGGCTTTCACTGTAAGGAAAAGATTATGCGCCTGGACATTTACCGCAGAGCCGAAAGCGACGGCAAGGTCTCCTACCTGGCCGTCCCGGAAACCCGCAACATCCCTGAAGAAGCGACCAATACCGATTGGGAAGTGGAGGCGCGCGCCTTCGAGATCGACGACGGCGCCGACCAGCTGCCCGACTTCGAGATCGACAACCTGAGCGGACAGCTGGCCGAAAAAGGCTATGCGATGACGGCACTGCACTAATCCCGCCCGTCGCCCGTCTTTCGACGGGCGCAGGCTGGAGCCACGACCATCCGTGTACTTTTCGCCGGGGCCCAACGGGCGCCTGGCGGATTTGCTTTTCTTTTCGCCCTGGTGACCTATGCTGATTGCATACATCACGCTGGAGGGCAGCATGAAGTGGGCGCTGGTCGGCTTTTATTTCTTCTCGGTTCTCCACATTCACTTCCGCGGCAAGGTGCGCCTGCGGTTCGGCCGGCAACTGTTCGACCACTCGTCGTTCATGGCGCCAATCAATTTGTTCATGCACTTGTTCTCGCGGGTGCCGAGCACGCCCTACATTCCCGTCCGCGAATTTGCCGAACTGGCGCCGCTCGAGGCGAACTGGCGGCTCATCCGCGCCGAGGCGCTGGACATGATCGCCTTGAAGAAGATCAAGGCCTCCGAACAACACGACGACGCCGGCTTCAATTCTTTCTTCAAGACCGGCTGGAAGCGGTTTTACCTGAAATGGTACGACGCCAGCCACCCGTCGGCCCGGCGCCTGTGCCCCCAGACCTGGGCGCTGCTGCAGGCGATTCCCTCGGTCAAAGCCGCGATGTTCGCCGAATTGCCGCCCGGGGCCAAGCTGAACCCGCACCGCGACCCCTTCGCCGGATCGATGCGCTACCACCTCGGCCTGGCAACGCCGAACGACGACCGCTGCTTCATCGAAGTCGACGGCCAACGCTACAGCTGGCGTGACGGGCAGGGCGTCATGTTCGACGAAACCTATATCCACTGGGCGGTGAACGGCAGCGACAGCGGCCGCGTCATCCTGTTCTGCGACGTCGAGCGCCCGATGCGCTACCGCTGGATGGGGGCGGTCAACCGCTGGCTCGGCCGCACGATGATGACGGCGGCCAGCTCGCCGAACGAAACGGGCGACCAGACCGGCCTGGTGAGCAGGGCCTTCCGCATCTCGCACACGATGGGACAGTACCGGCGGCGTTACAAGGCGTGGAACGGCACTGCCTACAGGGTCACCAAGGCCGTCCTGGTCGCCGGCCTGGTCGCCTTCGTGTACTGGATATGAAAGTCGCCTCAGCGATATACCATCACCGGAACCGCACTGTGCACAAGCACCTTTTGCGTCTCGCTGCCCAGCAACATGCCGCTGATGCCGCGCCGGCCATGGGACGCCATGATGATGAGGTCGCAGCCACGTTCGCGTCCCGCCCGCAGGATGGCTTCGTAGGGCTGGTCGGAGCGCGCCAGTACTGTCGTGCAATGCACGCCGGCCGACCTGGCCGCGTCGGCCACGACCGCCAGTTGCTTGTTGCCGCGCGCTTCGCTGGCGGCGAGATACTCGTCCTCGGTGCTCTCGATCATGTCGGCATTCGCCGTGAACGCGTGGAAGTCGGGCAGGGCGGTCATGCCTACCACCTGGGCGCCGATTTCTTTCGCGAAACTCACGCCAGCGAGCACGGCGCGGGTCGACAGTTCCGACCCGTCGGTGGGCAATAGAATCTGTTTGAACATGATGGCACCTCCAGCCCGTCGCGCGACCAGCGTCCGCGCATGGTCATCCGCCTGCGGTCGGCCTTAGTCTGCGGTGCGGGGGCGGGCGAGGTTTGATGCGCGTCAAAGTGGCGCAGGCGTGGGGTGTATGGGGCAGTACCCGGTGCGCCGTCGCCTGGCCCAAGGAGCCGAGCAGGTGGCGCAGCGTGGTCATCCGGCAAGCGAAGCGGCGGAGCGGCTCGGGGTATTTTGAAAGACTCGCGAGTGACTGGCAAACTCGTGGCGATTCAGTCTCATGCAGTTTGCTAGTCATTGCCGAGTAGGGTGATGGTCGCCGTGCGTGAACCAGCCTGGCGAAACGCTCCCAGGCAGGATTCGATTTTTCCTAATCTGACCAGGCCGGGCGAGTGTTCGCCATCTTTATAGAAAATCGCGATATTTCCCCATGGGGCGTAGTAGGCCAGGTCGCCGGCGACGGGTGCGGTCGCCGCAGGTGCACCCCTGGTGGACAGACGTCGCGGCAGTTGGCTGATTTTTTCGGTTCCAGCGTAGTCATCCAGTGACAGCGTCAGCGGCAGGAGGGACGCAAAATCCCGGGAGGTTTCATTATTGTCGAGCGAAACAATGACTGGGGTTCCACCGACATCGATGCGTATTTTCACGCTTGCTCGCTGTTGCGCCGCGTTTGCGCGCACGATTTGTTCGGCAGCTGCAGCGCCGCCGCCCGTCAACAATGCGAGGCACCCCAGAACTGCAAGGGCGGGGGTTATGCGGATTGAAAGCTGTGCCATGTGTCTTCCTGATCAGGAGTCTCATTTGCCAATAACAGGAGCGGAACGTTTCGCAAACACGTCCTTGAAGACAGGCATGGCTGAAAACACGTTTGGCCAGCCCGCGTAGAACGCGAGGTGAGTCAGCATCTCGGCCGCCTGCTTTTCGGCCAAGCCCTTGTCCATCGCCCGGTTGAGATGGAAGGGAACCTGCGCAACCTGGCCAGAGGCCACCAACGCGGTGACGGTCACCATGCTGCGGTCACGTGCCGCCAGTCCTGGACGCAGCCATAATTCACGGAACAGGACGTCGGCCGTGTACTGCACTACGCCTGGTGCGACCTTGCCATAATCCTGCTCGACCATGTTGGCGCGCTTGTCCTCCGCGGCCTTGTCGAGCGGGAGCAGCACAACGCTTGCCGGTGCAAGCTGGTCCGGGCCAATCTTGCGTCCAGCGAAGACGGCGCTCGCTACGTTCGCCGCTGCCACCGCGTTTGGCCAGCCAGCGTAAAAGGCAAGGTGCGTGATAATCTCTGAAATCTCGGCAGGTTTGACCCCGTTGTCGAGGGCCCGACCGAGGTAAAACGGCAATTCGACCGGCTGGTTGCGCGCGATGATGGCTGCCACCGTAACGATGCTGCGGTCGCGCGCCGAAAGGTCGGGACGTTTCCAGATCTCTCCCAGCAACAGATCCTGGGTATAGCGTTCCAGTGCGGGTGCAGCCATGGGTATCTCCTTGACTGGCGAAGGGCGTGGCGACAAGCCGGAGACGGGGCTGCGCGGCTGTGCGCTTGCACTCTCAGGCAAGGCAAGCAGCGCCGCGCAGTACAGTGCAGCGCCCGAGAAGACCCGCTTTCCCGCTGCCGCGGACTTACTTGCCGTATTGTTCATCGCTGACCTTTTCCATCCATTCGACGTTTTTCCCGTTCGCGCCTTCCTGGAGGGCGAAATGCGTCATCGCGCTCGTCGGCGCGGCGCCGTGCCAGTGCTTGACGCCAGGAGGCGTCCAGACGACATCGCCGGCGCGGATCTCCTGTACCGAGCTGCCCCAGCGCTGCACACGCCCCACGCCAGCCGTCACGATCAACACCTGTCCCATCGGATGGGTGTGCCAGGCCGAACGCGCGCCCGGCTCGAACGTCACCTGGCCACCTGACAGCGTCGACGGCGGGTGCGCCGGAAATAGCGGGTCGACCCGCACGCTGCCAGTGAAGAACTGTGCAGGACCCTTGCCCGAAGCCTGACTGCCGGCGCGCGAAACAACCATGTCCCGGGCCTTGTCGTTGGAACCCGGCCGCGGGCTGCTGGCCGGTTTTGCGTCTCCTTGCCCCGGTTGCGCAAGCGCCGAAGCGGTGAGGGCAAGCAACACCACCGTCGAGATAACCAATTTCATATGCTCTCCTTTAGCTGTTCGAACCGAGCAGGCCTGGCACGGTACTGACCTTGCCAGGCGCGCTGGAATTACTTGAGATGAGTCCGGAAGAAGGCCGCCAGTTTGTCGAATGGGATCAGGCTGACACGGTCATAGAGGTCGACGTGGCCTGCGCCCGGGATGACGACCAACTCCTTCGGCTGGCCGGCAAGGCGGTAGGCTTCTTCACTGAACTCCTTCGAGTGCGCCTGGTCGCCCGTAATGAACAGCATCGGCCGCGGCGAAATCGTCTCGATATCGTTGAACGGGTAGAAGTTCATGAACCTGGTGCTGCTCGTCAGGGTTGGGTGCGTCGTCGTCTGCGCCGAGCCGCCTTTGGGCGTGTATTCGCCGCGCGGCGTGCGATAGAAGTCATAGAACTCGCGTTGGACAGGATGGGTGTCCGCAGTCAGTTCATGCACGGTTCCGCTCGTGTACTTCGTCGCGCCGCCGGTAAATTCGGCATAGCGTTGCTCCGCTGCCGTCGCGATCAGTTGCTTGCGCTGTTCGACTGTCTGCGAGCGATTCAGTGCATTGCGGCTGGCTGCGCCCATGTCATACATGCTCACCGTCGCGATAGCCTTCATCCGAGGATCGATCTTGGCTGCGCTGATAACGAAACTGCCGCTGCCGCAGATGCCCAGCACGCCGATGCGTTGCCGGTCGACGAACCCTCTGGTACCCAGGTAGTCGACCGCGGCGCTGAAGTCTTCCGCGTAAATCTCCGCGGAGACGGCATTGCGGGGCTTGCCTTCGCTTTCGCCCCAGAAGGACAGGTCGATGGACATCGTAACGAACCCCTGTTCAGCAAGCTTCTGGGCGTAAAGGTTCGAGCTCTGTTCCTTTACCGCGCCCATTGGATGGCCCACGATAATTGCAGGGTTCCCGGACCTTTTCATGCCTTTAGGGATGTAAAGATTCCCTACGACCTTCATCTGATACTGGTTCTTGAACGTTACTTTCTGAGCCGTGACTTTGTCGCTCTTATAGAAATTATCTGCACCGTTCGACATGTCGGCTGCTGTTGCATTCAGCGAGCCGATAGCAAGTGCCGCGCTGAGGAGCAGTTTTTTCATGGGTCAGCTCCAAAGTTACGATCTGGTTGAGATGCGTCATTGAGCACACAGCAATGCCCGATCGTCCTGTGCGGCATGGAGGGCGGCCGGGCAGGGGGTGCTGAACTGCGCGAATGCAGAAATGGTAACCGTGGATCAAGAGTAGAAAACCGTCTGCCATCACTTGACCATATGAGCACACGTCATGAATACGCGACGCCTTTCAACCGCCTGCGTCATGAACGTACGAGTTTCCGGAAGAAGTCCCGGAAACGCCGAGGCAACGATCGCCCCTGCTAACAGTCGCTTCGGCGCGTCACATCGAGCCCGGAAACGGGGTCTTTGATGGCCGGGCAGGCTCTTTTGTGGATGGCCAATATGCTTCAGCCGCACATCAGCGATCCTTCGTCGCCGTGCCTGCGCAGCCGGCACAAACATAAAGGATGCCCTGCTACAGGGCTGGTGTTCGGCTACCGGGTTGGCTAATGGCTTTTCATCTTTTTGAACATTCTCGTCATGGTCTTTGCATCGAGCGAGTGCATATCGACTAACTTCAGCGATTTGACCATGTGGAGCGTCTCGGCTTTGTACTTCTGAAAATGAGGGGTCTTGAGGTGCGCCTCATAGGCCTCGCGATTTGCATACATCTCAAGAATTCTGAACTCGGTATCCCGTTCTCGTTGATACATCGGGAAAATGGCGACCACACCCGGCTCCAGTCTTACCGAGGCTTCTGCTTCGTCTTCAAGAATTGCCTTGTACTGTTCAAGGTACTGTGCGTCCACTTCGATTTCCGAGATTCGCACCATCATTTGTTGCCCCTGGGCGTGCGCGACGGTGACGCCAGTGAGAAGAAAAGCGGTGATGACCACGGCGAAGAATTTCCGGATCAGGTTGGAAACCAGGTGGCCACGAGTTTTTCGTGATTGCATCGGTCTATCTTTCAAGCTGGTCATCCTGACTCCTTGATGTGTTTGTAAAAACGGGGGCTGACGCAGCTGCGGCGTCACTAGCTGCGTTCGCCATCGCCCACCACGCGTAGTGCACGCACGTCGCGCATCGGCGATTGGCCAAAGAACCGGCTGTATTCGCGGTTGAACTGGCTGGCACTTTCGTAACCGACCTCAAAGGCCGCATGCGCGGCGTCAAGGCCGTCCATCAGCATGCGCCGCCGCGCCTCATGCAGGCGCAGCTGTTTCTGATACTGAAGCGGGCTCATGGACGTCAGGGCACGGAAATGGTGGTGGAGTGTCGAGACACCCATGCATGCGACCTCGGCCAGCATTTCCACGCGCAGTGGTTTGGTGTAGTTGTCCCTGATCCATTCGACAGCTTTGGCTGTGCGCTGGCTGTTGCCGCCTGTGGTCGCGATCGAGCGAAGACCTTGCCCTTCGGCGCTTTGAAGGATGCGATAGATGATTTCACGTTTGATCAGCCCGCTCATGAAAGCGATGTCCTGGGGAGCATGTTGAAGATCCAAAAGCCGGCAGAACGCATCGAGGAATTCGGCAGTCGTTTGCGCAGTGACCATCGCCGGTTCGCTTGTGTGGGCCGATGCCGCCGTCTGTTCCTGCTCGCGGCTGGCCAGCTCACGAACCATTGCAATGTCCAGCTTTAGTCGCATGCACAGGTAAGGCGCCTCCCGGCTGGCCTCGATAACCTGACTTGTCACAGGCAAATCCAGTGAGGTCAAAAGGAAGCGGGAAGGGTCATAGTCGAAGCTCGTGCGGCGTAACGTGACGCGCTTTCTCCCCTGCACGACCAAGGCCACGCTCGGCTCATAAGTTACCGCATCCGGAACTGTCGGCGCGCAATAGCGGTACAGCGTAACCCCGGGAATCGACGTCTGCAGGCTCGCCGCGGAGCCAATCAAAGCCCCAACGCGCCTGATCAGTTGCGTCAGCAATTCTTCACGGCGAACGGATACGGCCAAAGAAAACGGCAAAGCGGTATGGGAAGTCTGGTGCACGGTATTGGTCTCCATTTCCGGCACAAGGATAAGACGGGATGTGAGCGATGCAAATGGAATTGTCACCCGGCCAGAGGATCAGGCAATGAATCGACAGGATGAGGATACCGCTTGAATCGTGCTGGCCGCAGGCTTGTCGAATCTGCTGAAACGCAATTCAATCTTGTTAAAAGGAAAGCATATGAAGATCAAACCCGGCATGCGCCGCTGGACGATACATCGTGCGTGGCGGGAAAATCAGCTTGCTCGAAGGTGATGGCCCGAAGGGAGGCATGGTGGTCATCGAGTTCGATAGCAAGGAAAAGGCGCAGGCCTGGTACGATTCCCCCGCCTACCGGAGGATCATGCCCATCCGCCATAAATCGGCTACCTCGCGCGTGTACATCGTCGAGGGAACCGTTATCGCTGCACGAGCATGCGCTCCAGGGGGCCGAACTCGCGCAGCCGCTGTATCCACCACCTGAGTGCCGCACCTTCTTCCCCGGTCCTCCAGGCAAGATGAAGCGTTTCGGCGGACCTGGGCTCCTCCACCTTTTTTTCGACGAGGGCGCCCCGGCGTATATCTTCCTGTACCCAAACCTCCGGAAGGAAGCCGAATCCCAGGCCGGCAAGCTGGAGGTGGTACTTGGTTTGCATATCGGGTACAGCGAGCGTGTCCTGCCCGAACAGCAGCCCGACGGTGCGTGCCTGCAGCACGCGTGCCGAATCCGAAACGGAAACCGCCCGGTGTTCGCTCAATTCGGCTTTGCCGAGCGGACGATCAATGCCGGCGAGAGGGTGGTGTGGCGCGACGACGAAGACGAAGGCGACCGTTCCGATCGGTTCGGCCGTGTAGCCGCCACCCGACGGGCCTTCGCCAGCGGCGCCGATCAGCAGGTCGACGCGCCTGTCGAGCAGCGCTTCCCAGGTTCCGGACAATTCTTCTTTCGCGATCCGCACACGGGTTTGATCGGCCACCTTGTAGAACTCTTCCAGGTCGGCGACGAGGCCGGTGGCGCACAGCATGGAGTCGATTCCAATCGCGAACTCGGTCTCCCAGCCCGACGCGACGCGTCTTACACGGCGCTCGAGATCACCCGCTGCTTTCAGGAGGTAACGGCCTTCCTTCAATAATTCCTCGCCAGCGGGAGTCAGGACGACGCGTGGGCCGAAGCGTTGGAAGAGCTGGACACCCAGGTCCTCCTCAAGCTTGGAAACAGTGTACGAGATGGTTGACGGCACCCGGAATAAATCCTTGGCAGCGGCCGAGAACGAGCCGCGTCGCGCGATGGTGTCGACGGTAAGGAGGGCGTCGAGGCTAAGTTTTAACATTCGATATTTTCGATGGCAGGAGCGGAGTTTTTCCGTTTTTCACGTTCAACGGTGTCCGACATAATACGCCTCGTTGAGTCGCATTGCTTACTTGCAGAGGTGCGAAGCTAGGCGGAGAGGGTCGAACGAATATTCGACTCAATCGATAGCCTTCAAATCCGGCGCAACCAACAGGCCAAGGGCAGCACGCTGACCTTCACATACTTATTATCGGAAAGATACAAAATGACACTCAAGAACCTGCTCAAATTCGTGTTGCCTGTTGCCATGGCCTTTGCCGCGGCCACGCCTTCCCAGGCTGCCCAGCCGTCCGCCCAGCCATCGGCCAAGCTCCTGACCCCGAAGAACCACACGCTTATCCTGATCGACCATCAACCGCAGATGGCGTTCGCCACGCGCTCGATCGATATCGCGGAACTGCGCAATAACGTCACCGGGCTGGCCAAGGCCGCGAAGGCGTTCCAGGTGCCGACCATCCTGACGACGGTCGCGGCCACTTCGTTCAGCGGCGCGATTTTCCCGGAGCTGCAGGGCGTGTTCCCGGAGCAAAAGCCGATCGACCGCACGACCATGAATACCTGGGAAGACAAGCGCGTCGTCGACCAGGTGAAGAAGTTCGGCCGGAAGAAAGTCGTGATGGCGGCGCTGTGGACGGAAGTCTGCCTGCTCGAGCCGGTGCTGTCCGCGATCGATGAAGGCTACGACGTCTACATCGTCACCGACGCATCCGGCGGCGTTTCGAAGGAAGCACATGACATGTCCGTGCAGCGCATGATCCAGGCCGGCGCGCAACCGGTCACCTGGATGCAGTACATGCTCGAATTGCAGCGTGACTGGGCACGTGGCGAAACCTATGCGCCGGTCATGGACATCGCGAAACAGCACGGCGGTGGCTATGGCCTCGGCGTGATCTATGCAGGCGAGATGTTCAAGGCCAAAGAAGGCAAGTAAGTCATCGGCAATGCACAGCCGGCGCACACAGCGCGCCGGCTTTTCTACGGGAGCTGGAAAAATGCTATTCATGATGCCAGGCTTATTGCTCGCAGCCCTCCTGAGCTTCCCTGTTGTTTCAATGGCGAGCGACGGACAAAAGCTGGTCCGGGGGCGGTCGGTCTACCAGGCAGTGTGCGCTTCATGCCACGCGCCGGCGAACGTCATGGTCAGCGCGCCTAAAGCGGGCGACCTCGTGGACTGGGGGCGCAGGGCTCCGGCAGATCGCAAGGGCCTCGACACGCTGACGGATCACGCAGTCGAAGGTTTCGGCGCCATGCCGCCGAAAGGCGGGCGCTCCGGACTGACCCGCGATGAAATTCGTGCCGCAATCGAGTTCATGCGCAGTGCGCCGACGGCCGCGCAAGCTGCGGGAGGCTGAGTGCAGCGTACTGAATGCACCCCGGCGTGCTCGCCTGGCGGGCGCGGCCTTAAATCGAAAATATCGATGGTAGCCCGGTAAATAATTCGTTTTTCGCCACGCTTGTCCCTGACCATAATACGTTTCGCAGGCTGCAGCGACGAAGCTGCCGATTGTTCTCAAGCCAAAACCGGTGCCCTTACGACAATCGACCAGTTCGAATGTCTTTCGAGCGAAGTCAGCGGTTTCGAGCGGGCGGCAGGTCGTGCACACACTAAGGAAATCAGCCGAATGACCAGCAACAAAGTCTGGACCGACATCGGCGGGTGGATCGCCCGCCTGCTAAACCCGAAACCATCCCCCGAAACGGAAATCATGAGCACACTTCTTCATATCAACAGCAGCGTCCGTATCAATGGCTCGGCCTCGCGCCAGCTGACCTCCGAGTTCGTCGCAAAATGGCAGGCAGCGCATCCGAACGGCCGCATCGTGGAGCGCGATCTTGCAGTGGCGGAAGTACCGCACCTGACCGAACAGACGATCGGCGCATTCTTTACGCCGGCGGACCAGCGTAGCGCCGAACAGCTCGACGCGGTCCGGTTGTCGGACGAACTGGTGGCTGAACTGGTGGCCGCTGACGTCATTGTCATTGGCGCGCCGATGTACAACTTCAGCGTCAGTTCGGCCTTGAAAGCCTGGATCGACCATATTGCCCGGGCCGGTGTCACCTTCAAGTACACGGAAACCGGTCCTGTTGGCCAGTTGACCGGAAAGAAGGTCATCGTCTTCACATCCCGTGGCGGCGTGTACAGCGAAGGGCCGGCCAAGTCGATGGACTTCCACGAGACTTACCTGCGGGGTGTGCTTGGCTTCGTTGGATTAACCGACGTGACCTTTGTTCATACCGAAGGCCTTGCGCTGGGCGACGAGTCAACCGCGACCGCCTTCTCCAAAACCCGCCTCGCGATGGCTGATCTGGTCGCAGCGTAAAGGATCATTGCGGCGCCTGGTCCTTGCCCGTTGAGGGCTGGACCGCGCCGCACGCTGCCTTCCCACAGGCGAGGTGCGCGCCTGCGCCCTGTTTGCGCACTGCTTCACTTGCGGCAAGGATATCTTCGCAGCGAGCCGGATTGCGCAGGCGCTTACCGAGCATGGAATCGCCGTGCCGTGCTTCGATTTCACCAGCCTCGGTGCCAGGCCCGTTGGCTTGGGTGCGCGCCGCATGCAGGATCGGCGGCGCCACAGGCAAAGCTTTGCCCCTTCCGGGTGCAATCGCGAGACAACATCAAAGATGACCAAGCAGCACGTCAGGCGCACTTTGCCTGTCCTTGGCGGCGGTTCGGCATCAGACGGGATAATTGACATGAAATCGACATCGATACAGCTGCTCATCGCGGGTCTCTTCGCAACCGGACTGGCGCATGCCCAGGCGGACCTTATCGTCACGAATGGCAAGATTGCCACGATGGTCAAGGAAAATGAATTCGTCCAGGCTGTGGCGATCAAGGACGGAAAGATCACGGCTACCGGCAGCAACGCGAAAGTGCTGAAGCTCAAGAGGTCGAATACCCAGGTGATCGATGCGCGGGGCAGGACCGTCATCCCGGGCTTGAACGACTCGCATACCCATGTCATCCGGGCTGGCCTGAACTACAACATGGAGCTGCGCTGGGATGGCGTGAAGTCACTCAAACGCGCGATGGAAATGCTGAAGGAACAGGCCGCCAGGACCCCGCAAGGCGAATGGGTAAAGGTGGTGGGCGGCTGGAGCGAAAACCAGTTCGAGGAAAAGCGCCTGCCAACGCTCGCGGAAATCAACGCGGCGGTTCCCGACAAGCCTGTTTTCATTCTTTATCTGTACGGTCTCGGCTACCTGAACAAGAAGGGCGTGGAGACGCTTGGCTACAACAAGGACACGAAGTACAAGGATGGCGTTGTCGAACTCGATGGGAAGGGCGATCCGACGGGCCTGCTCGTCGCCAAGCCAAACGCACTGATCCTGTATTCCACCCTCGCCAGGACGAATAAGCTGGGCCGCGATGACCAGGTGAATTCCACGCTCCATTTCTACAAGGAGCTCAACCGCCTTGGCGTCACCAGCGCAGTCGACGCCGGCGGCGGCGGCCAGGCTTACCCGGAGGATTACGGGGTCACGATCGAGCTCGCCCGTCAGGGCAAGCTGTCCGTCCGCACCTCGTACTACCTGTTCGCCCAGAAGCCCGGCAAGGAACTCGAGGATTTCCAGCGCTGGATAACGCTCACGCAGCCGGACAAGAACGACCACATGTTCTATGCCAACGGGTTTTCAGCGGAAGGGGCCGGCGAGAACCTGGTCGCGAGCGCTGGCGATTTCGAAAATTTTCTCGAGCCGCGCCCGGAGCTTCCCGAGCAGATGGAGGGCCAGCTGGAACCGGTGCTGGCCTTGCTCATCAAGAACCGTTGGCCGTTCCGTCTTCACGCCACCTATGGCGAGAGCATCGAGCGCGACCTGGCCGTGATCGAGAAGGTGAACAAGACGACTCCCCTCAACGGCTTGCGCTGGATTATCGACCATGGCGAGACCATCACCGACGACCAGATCAGGCGTATCAAAAAGCTTGGTGGCGGCATCGCCGTGCAGAACAGGATGTACTTCCAGGGCGAGGTGTATTGGAAACGCTACGGCGCCCAGGCACGGCAGATGCCGCCGATCCGGAAGATGCTCGACCTTGGCTTGCCGGTCGGGCTCGGGACGGACGGTACCCGCGTCAGCAGCTACGGTCCATGGCCCGCGGTTTACTGGGCCGTCAGCGGCAAGACGGCCGGTGGGCTCCGGATGTGGCGAGACAAGGATGTCCTCACGCGGTTCGAAGCTTTGCGCCTGATGACGCGCGGTAGCGCCTGGATGAGTGGAGAAGAAACCGTCAAGGGGACAATCAGCCCGGGGCAGTACGCCGACCTGGTGGTCCTGCCACAGGACTACTTCTCGATGCCCCTCGAGAAGATCAAGGACCTTGAAAGCGTACTGACTATCGTGAACGGTAAGGTCGTGTATGGCGCCGGTGGCTACCAGTCACTGGCCCCGCAGCTGCCCCCTGTTTCCCCCGCATGGAGCCCGGTCAGGTCCTACGGCGGATATCAGAACAAATAGCGGTTCCCCGCGGCGCGACCGGGGACAGTAGCCAGGCACGTTCTGTCCCGGTCGGATTCGACCCAAGCCCGGTTCCGCTGCGTTCAAGCCCGTCCAGACTTTGAACCGGGCTCAGCTACAGGGGGGACAAGCGCAGTGCGTCCACGACGAGCGTAAACGCCGGTGATGAATGTTTGCGGCTTGGATAGTAGAGGTGATATCCGGGCGTCGCCGGACACCAGTCCGCCAGGACCTGTACCAGACTTCCATCGCGGAGCTGTTCCTGCACGAGATCTTCTGGCACATAGGCGAGCGCGTAGCCTTCCAGGGCAGCAGCCAGCATCTGCGGCGTTGTATTGAAGATCATCTGTCCCTGGACCTGGACTTGTAGCTCTCTGCCATCTTGGGCGAACTCCCATGCATAAAGACCACCGTAGGTTGGCAAACGCAAATTAGCGCAGTTATGGAGCGTGAGATCCTGCGGCACTTGCGGTGTGTCGTGCGACCCGAAATAGGCAGCTGCGCCAACCACGATATGGCGAAAGTCGGGGCCGATACGTACAGCAATCATATCCTTGGCAACCTGGTCCCCAAGCCGCACGCCGGCGTCGTAGCGCTCGGTAACGATGTCGATCATGCCGTAGCTGATGTTGATTTCGATCTTGAAGTCGGGATACTCGGGCAACAAGGTCGAGAGCTTGGGCCACAAGATCGTGCTCGCAGCATGGTCGTGGGCACTGATCCTTATCGTGCCGCCCGGCTTCTCGCGTCCTTCGCTGAGTGTCTTCAACCCGGCGGCTATCCCTTCGTAGTGCGGGCGCAGGTCCTCATACAGCCGTTCCCCCGCCTCAGTCGGGGATACGCCCCGCGTGGAACGCGTCAGCAGGCGGACACCCAGTTTCTCTTCAAGACCGCGAATGGTATGGCTGAGGGCCGACTGCGAAACGCCAAGTTGCGCCGCCGCGCGCGTGAAACTGCGCTCGCGGGCGACAACGACGAAAGCGGAAAGGTTGTTCAGGTCGATGCGCGCCATTATGAGTCTCGTTCATGTTGGTTAGCGAAGACTACCAGCTTCCCTCATTACCAGATAGTGGCTAAAGTTCACGATCGGATGAATCATGTTGCAGACAAGGAAGCGAGAATGAAGCGCACATTTGAAAACCAGCTAGCCCTCGTCACCGGCGCCGGTTCCGGATTGGGACTGGCAACAGCCCAGGCATTCGCCCGGGCGGGCGCTTCGATTGCCGTCTTTGGCCGCCTGGATGCCGCCTTGACTAACGCCGGGGTGCAGAACGTGCTCGCGGAGACCGCCGATTCGCCACGCGACGATGATGACCGCGTCATGTCTGCGCGCCCGGCGGGTACGCGCGCATCGTTGCCGCACGGCGACAGGTTTCGGCGGACCTTCCCGGAACGACGACTGCTGCCGATTCAAGAACGAGAAAACCAATGACAATGGAAAATGCAGAAAAGATGCCGCGACCAGGCTGGCCGCGGCGCGTCTACGCCGCCGTGCTGGTCATCGTCGGCCTGGTACTACTGGCCGGCGGCGCCGTGCTGGCAAGTAGCGGTGGATCGCTTTACTACCTGCTGGCCGGGGCGGCAATCTCCGCCAGCGGCCTGCTCGCATGGCGCCAGGATCGACGCGGCGCCCGGATCTACGCTGCGCTCCTGATCGGCACGGTCGCCTGGGCGATTTATGAGGTCGGATTCGAGCCCTGGGGGCTGATCGTCCGGCTCGCTGCCCTCACGGTCATCGGTGCGCCTTTCCTGTTCCTGCACGGCCTCCAAAGCGCGCCGCCCGCGGCTGCTCGAAAACGTCGCGGACTTCGGAACCTGGGATTCGCCTTCGTAGCCGCTGTCGTTTGCGGTGCCGGCGCCCATGCCCTGGGTCCGGCGCAGCCGGTCGATCCGTTATGGGCGCGCGGCAAGGCGCCAGCCACCCTGCCACGTTCGGACAATCCCGTCGCCGCGGCCCGCAAGGATTGGCCCCATTACGGCAACGACGCCGGGGGCTCGCGCTTCAGCCCGCTCTCCCAGATCACGCCGTCCAATATCGACAAGCTGGAAGTGGCCTGGGAAGCCGATGTCGGTCCTGCCGCGCCCGGGCCGCGCGCCAGCCTGCAGGTCACGCCAATCAATGTGGGCGACGCGCTCTTCGTCTGCAATGGGCACAACATGGTGTTGTCGCTGGATGCCGAAACCGGCAAGGAGCGCTGGCGCTACGACATGAACACGGGTGTCGCGCCATCGGGCAAGCCTTGCCGGGGCGTTTCCTACTACCGCGTCCCGGACGCAAGGGGCGTGTGTGCCGAGCGCATCATCGCGACCAGCCAGACGCCCGAGTTGTTCGCACTGGACGCCGCAACCGGCCGCCCATGTCCCGGCTTTGGCGAGCAGGGACGCGTGCGGCTGCTGGAAGGCATGGGCGACGTCCCGACCGGCTACCATTACGTCAGCTCGGCGCCGCAGATCGTCCGCGGCAAAGCGGTTTTCGGTGGTGCGATCATGGATGGCCAATACTGGGGCGAGCCTTCGGGCGTGATCCGCGCGTATGAGCTCGTGACCGGCCGCCTGGCATGGGCCTTCGACACCGGCCGGCCGGATCGCCGTGGCGCACCGCTTCCCGGCGAGACATACACGCGCTCGACGCCCAACAGCTGGGCGCCCATCAGTGCCGACGAGGCGCTCGGGCTCGTCTATCTGCCGACGGGCAATGCGACACCGGATTTCTATGGCGCCCAGCGGCGGCCCTTCGACGATTACCTGGCCAGCTCGACTATCGCACTGGATGCGGAAACGGGAGAACTGCGCTGGCGTTTCCAGACCGTGCATCACGACATCTGGGATTACGACGTGCCATCCCAGCCAAGCCTGGTCGACCTGCCCACTCCAGGCGGCGTGCGCCCCGCACTGATCCAGCCGACCAAGCGCGGCGAGATCTTCGTGCTGGACCGGGTCACCGGCAAGCCCATCAAGACCGTCAGCGAGCTTCCAGTCCCGCAGGGCGGGATCGCGCCGGGCGAACGCTTGTCGCCCACCCAGCCATTCTCGACGGCGATGCCATCGTTTCGCGGACCGATGCTGCGCGAGTCGAGCATGTGGGGCCTGACGCCGATCGACCAGATGATGTGCCGCATCATGTTCAAGCAAGCACGTTACGAGGGCACACTGACACCGCCAACGCCCGGGCGCTCCCTGATCCTGGACCCGGGCTACGGCGGCGGGATCAATTGGGGCAGCGTCTCGGTCGATACCGACCAGGCCCTCATGATCGTCAACTGGATGCGCATGCCGACCCGGATCGAGATGATGCCGCGCGCCGAGGCAAGCGCGCGGGGTCTTCGCCGGTTCGACGGCAGTACGGGGCAGGGCAGCCCGCAAGCGCCGATGGAAAACACGCCATATGCCGCTACCGTCAAGCCCTTCGTGTCACCGCTCGGCATTCCCTGTGTGAACCCGCCCTGGGGACTCATCACCGCCGTCGACCTGAGGACGGGCAAGGCGATCTGGAGCAAGCCACTGGGCACCGGCCGGGACAGCGGCCCATTCGGCATGCGCTCCCGTCTGCCGGTCACGATGGGCGTACCCGGCAGTGGCGGATCCGTGACGACGCGAGGGGGCATCGTGTTCACCGGCTTCGCGGTGGACAGCATGTTCCGCGCCTTCGATACCGCAACGGGAAAACAGCTCTGGCAGGCGGATCTGCCCGGTTCTGGCATGGCGACGCCGATGTCCTACGAGTCGCCACGCAGCGGACGGCAGTTTGTCGTTATCGCCGCCGGCGGCAGGCCGGGCATGAGCGCACGGCTCAGCACGAAGATCGTCGCGTATGCACTCCCGCGCTAGCACGGGAATGGCGGGTGCCCGACGGCCCCGACGATATTACCTGATGAGGCAACAAGGGCAATCCTGTCTTCCACCGCGCTCCTGACGTTTGGATTTCCCCTGACCGTGTCACCCGCTGCTTCCCGCGCTTCGGGGCGCTCGTCACAACGCTCGCGCACGCTTGCGCAGGCGGGACCAGCGGCAAGCTCAGCCCAGGGGTAGCATAGTACGGTCGCGCAGCAGGCCGAGGATGCCCGGCGGCGACCGTTGACATCGTTTATCACTCACTCTAAAAGGGGGCACGTATGGCAAAGGTACTGGTTCTGTATTACTCGACTTATGGTCACATCGAGCAGATGGCACATGCCATGGCGGAGGGCGCACGCGCGGGAGGCGCCACCGTCGAGGTCAAACGGGTGCCGGAAACGGTTCCCGAGGCGATCGCGCGGAACGCGCATTTCAAGTTGGACCAGCAGGCGCCGGTGGCTACCGTCGACGAGCTGCCCGACTACGATGCCATCATCATCGGCGCGCCTACGCGCTATGGCCGCATGCCTTCGCAAATGGCCGCCTTTCTCGACCAGACCGGCGGCCTGTGGGCGCGCGGCGCCCTGCACGGAAAAGTTGGCGCCGCCTTTACCTCGACCGCCACCCAGCACGGCGGCCAGGAGACGACGCTGTTCTCGATCATTACCAACCTGATGCACTTCGGGATGGTCGTTGTCGGCCTGCCGTACAGCTTCGCCGGGCAGATGACGCTGGACGAAATCACCGGCGCCAGCCCCTACGGCGCCAGCACGATCGCCGGCGGCCAGGGCCAGCGCCAGCCCAGCGAGAACGAGCTGGACGGCGCGCGCCATCAGGGCGAGCTGGTAGCGAAAACTGCGGCCAGGCTGTTCGGTTGAGCGGTCGGGGCATCGGAATGCCGGCCTGCGTGGTCGGCTGCCTGGCGCTGCATTGGAACCGATGAACATCAGCCTGCACCGCTTGCAGTTTGGCCATCATGGGCATGGTCTCGGAAGCGATCCAGAAGGCATGCGAAAACGAAATACTGCTGCTCGGCGAAGCGATGGGAGGGCAGGGCGGGTATTGGGCACTGGCTCCGGTGATCGTGCGGCCTACCTCTTCCCTTGGTGGTGCAGCGGGTGCGACAGCGGCGCTCGCCGACGCACAGAATGCCGCGGAAGGGCTTGTTCGCCGCACCGGAAACCAGTTACCGCCGATGGTATGTGAACGTATCCTGCAAGCCAGCCTCGTCCAGAACGGTCCGGGCGGCTTACGTTCTCCCGCGTTCTAAAATTTCGACGATAGACCTGCAATTTTTCCGTTTTTCTTACTGTCCCCACAGGTCCATACTAGCGTCATCGCCTCACCCCGTAGATAAAACATCGAATTAACGCGCTAACGATCGCGCAAACATATATTCGATAACTTTCACACGGTGGTGGAGGCCAACGCATTTTTTTGGAGAATACCATGCTGGAAGTACGCAAAAGTGAAGAACGCGGCCGTGCCCATCACGGCTGGCTGAAGTCGAGCCACTCGTTTTCGTTCGCCGATTATTTCGACGTCAAGCACAGCGGTTTCGGTCCGCTTCTGGTTATCAATGAGGACCATGTTGCACCCGGCCGCGGTTTCGGTACGCACGGCCACCGCGACATGGAGATCATTTCGTATGTGCTCGATGGCACGCTTGCACATGAAGACAGCATGGGCAATGGCTCGTCGCTGCGCTATGGCGACGTGCAGCGGATGAGCGCCGGCACAGGCGTCAGGCACAGCGAATTCAACCGTTCGTCCGACGAGCCCGTGCACTTCCTCCAGATCTGGATCGAGCCGAAGTTCAAGGGCATTCGGCCCAGCTATGAGGAAAAGCACTTCGACGCCGAATCGAAGAAGGGGCGGCTTCGCCTGATCGTCTCGCCGGACGGGCGTGATGGGTCGGTACACATCAACCAGGACGCGACCGTCTACGCCAGCATCCTGAATGGCACCGACGAAGTCCAGCACAGCCTGGCAGCCGAACGCATCGCATACGTTCACGTGATCCGCGGCCGCGTCACCGCCAACGGCGTGCCGCTCAAGACCGGAGATGCACTGAAGCTGGTCGCAGAGGACGCCGTATCGCTGAAAAACGCGGAAGCTGCCGAAGTCCTGCTGTTCGATCTGCCGCAATAAAAGCCGGTTGCTTACGACCACTGTCATAAAAGGGTGCCATGTCCGACTCAATGCTTCAACTGCTCAATGAATATGGCATCTGGCTCGTATTTGTGAACGTCCTGATTGTGCAGCTGGGCCTGCCGATTCCCGCAGTGCCTACCCTGGTCATTGCGGGGGCGCTGGCTGCCTCGGGCGGTCTCGACCTGGTGACCGTCATTGCCGCCAGTGTGCTCGCGAGCACGCTGGCAGATTATTGCTGGTACCTGATTGGCCGGCGTTTCGGCTACCGCGTGTTGGCCAAGCTATGCCGCCTGTCGCTCGCGCCCGACTTTTGCGTGCGCCAGGCGGAGACGAACTATCAGCGCTGGGGTGCCAGCTTGCTGATTTTTGCAAAGTTCATTCCAGGCGTAGCCACGGTAGCTCCGCCGCTGGCCGGCGTGGTCAACATGGGGCAGCGAGCTTTTCTGTTATCCGCGGCCCTCGGCGGCCTCCTTTGGGCAGGTGCGTTTATCGGTATCGGCTACATCCTGGACAGCCAGTCTGGCGCGTTGATCGCTTTGCTCGAAGGACTCGGCGGCTACGTGCTTATGGCTGCAGTTGTTTCGTTGTCGGCCTATATCCTGTATCGATTCGGCCAGCGCAAGCAGCTGTCGAAAACATTCCAGATGACGCGGGTAACGGCGGAAGAGGCTGTTCAACTGATGCTGGACCCGAAAAAGCCAGTCCTGCTGGATGTCCGCTCGGCCGTGGCGCGGCGTCTCGATGGACGGCGCTTACCTGGCGCCATCCATTTCGACATCGGCGATTTGGACAGGCTGGGAAAAACGATTCCGAAAGACGCCCATCTCATCGTTTTTTGTGCCTGCCCGAATGAGGTATCAGCCGCCTATATGGCTTTGCAGCTGAGGGAGCTTGGCTACCGTAGCGTTTCTCCATTGAAAGATGGCATTGACGGCTGGAGTGCTGCAGGTCTTCCGATCGATACAGACGCACCGTCTTACGAGACGGAGCCGGCTTTGTATGCGCTCAGCTGATCGGGATCTATCAGACTGAGCGGATAGCCGGGACTCCAGCCCGGAGCAGCCCGCCAGATTTTCACGATTCATTGTCGAAAAGGAATGCTACTATCATTTCTTATCGGCAATGGGTGGCTGACATGACGGTTCCGCAAGAAATGCAGGTTTGGTCTGGGAGGCGGCCCGATTGGCAGCAAGACGCTCTCGCCAGGCTCCATCCGCAAGCAGCGCTCCCGGTCATGGACCAGGACGAAATCTACTCGTTGCTGCGCGCGACCCATCGATTGCCAAAGCCGGCGGAGCCCATCTGCGCATGTCTTGGGAGCGAGGTGTCGAGGAGCTGCCATTCAACGGCGTGGCACTTCGGCCAAGCGAACATGGGAAAGTGTTCGAACTACACAGGTCGCGACGGCGCGACCGGCGCTCAACGTGCGATGCCGCTACCGGACGAGGTCGCTGTGGACATCGAAGCGTTGGAGGTTTGGCGAAAAGAGAGGGATTACCAGGTCCGCTTACGAGAAGCGAACCTACGCGTGCAAGCAGGCCGTTCCAGTGCCGCGAAAGCAGTTACTTTACCGCCACCAGCTGAAACTTGATCGTTACCTGGTCAGCCACGATCGTGGTGTCGCTCCAGTCACCCTCTCCGATACCAAATGCCGTACGTCGGATCGGAAGGGCTCCGTTAAAAACCTGGCGCTTACCCTGGACGGTCGTCGTAACGGGGAAACTCACCTGTGCGGTCTTGCCTTTGATCGACAGGGCGCCGCTGACCAGCAGCTTGCCGGGGCCGTTTTCCTTGATGGAGGAGGTCACGAAGCTAGCCTTTGGAAACTGGGCGACGTTGAACCACTCTTTCTTGGCCACTTCCTTGTTCGACTCGGGTTCACCGACGTCCAGGCTTCCCGTATCGATAGTGATTTGGGCTTTGGATGTGCTGATTTTTGCCGCGTCAAAGTCGAGCATGGCGTCGAAACGCCTGAATTTGGCTTCGACGGGCACGGAGACTTGCTTGAAGACGACGGAGACCGAGCTCTGGGCAGGATCGATTTTCAAGGGCGCCGCGTTGGCTTGCAGCGCTGCTACGAGAGCGAGCGGTCCCAAAAGGTAGTGATGTTTCATGTTTTCAGCTGAATAAAATTTATGGCAGCATGCGGCGCATGATCGGGTGGCGGTCGATGAACTGGTGTTTGAGGGCTGCTGCCACGTGTAAAAGAACGCCCGCTGCCATCAGCATGTTCAACCAGTAATGCAAAGCCTTCAGGGTCGTCTTGAGTACCGGGTCAGGGCCGATCAGGACGGGGAGTTCGACGATGCCAAAGAACACGACCGGTACGCCGGCGGCGAGCGTGTAGAAATAGCCCGAAACCGGTACCGCGAACATCAGCAAGTACAGCAGTGCGTGGGTGCCGTGGGCGGCCCATCGCTGCCAGGCCGGCATCGCTTCTGCGTAGTCTGGCGCGGTATTAAGTAGCCGCCACAGCAGACGAAGCGCTGCAAACAACAGGACGGTCACGCCGGCCCATTTGTGCCACGAGTAATACTTCAGTTTGGTTGGCGTCAGCCCAGGAATATCGGTCATGATGACCCCAAGCGTAAAGGCGCCGATAATCAATAAAGCGACCAGCCAGTGAAGAAGAATCGCGGGTAATGCGTAGCGCTGCATGGGGACTTTCGATTTCAGTCGCGCTTCATTCTCGTCGGGCCGCGCGCGCCCTGGGGTGACGCGGCTTGGCACCACCGGCAGCGACTATTCATTTGTGTCGTGCCAAAGCGGACCCTCTTCGCCATCCGACGCTCGCGCGGGTTCTTCAAGCGAAGAGGTGAGCTGGCCCGTGTTACTGCTTGACCGCCTCGACAGCGATGCTCAGCGTGATTTCGTCGCCGACGTAAGGGGCGTACTTGCCATTGTTGAACTCGGTGCGCTTGATCTTGGTGGTCGCGTTCGCGCCGCAGGCTTCTTTCTTCAGCATCGGATGCGGCATGCAGTGGAAGGACGTGACTTCGAGGCGCACCGGCTTGGCGATTCCCTTGATCGTCAGGTTCCCGTCCACCGCGCTCAGCTTGTCGCCCGCGAAGTGAAGCTTGCTCGACTTGAATGTGATCGTGGGGAATTTTTTCGTATCGAAGAAGTCTTCGCCCTGGAGGTGGCTATTGAAGACCGGGAAGCCGCTGTTCACGCTGCTTGCATCGATCGTCACGTCGATCGAACCGGCTTTCGCCGCGCGGTCGAGCACGATCGTGCCGCTGGTCTTGTCGAAGCGGCTGATCTGGGTCGAGTAGCCGAAGTGGCTGTACTCGAAGCGTGGGTAAGTGTGCGAGCCGTCGATGGCGTAGGTTTCCGGCGCGGCAGCGGCGCTCAGGGACAGTCCGGCAGCCATAAGGAAGAGGGCGATTTTTTTCATGGTAGTAATCCTGGAAGGTGAGAAGAAGGTGCCCGCATTCGTTCCGTATGCGTCAGCAACGAGCGCAGTATGCACGCGTTGCTCGCAGGTAAAAAACGGAAAATTTCAGTCCCTATCATCGAATCCTTCGAAAATCACCGCAGCCCGGCATTCCGGCATTCCGGCGTCTGTACGCGGAGGACTAATTTTCGCGGGTGCGGATGTGTTCAAAAATTTGAGCAACTTGTTCAGTTAATTCCTCGTTGTTCGAGCCGCGCAACCGCTGCAATTACAACCATGTCGATACCGCGCCGGATACATTTCTGCTGTGGATGGGCAATAAAAATAAGCCAAATACCGGAAAACTGGAAGGAGACACCATGGACAGGTTTTTGTCGATCGAGGCTGTTGATGCGCGGGACCTCTAAAAACCGCTTAACGGATGCCTGAAAATCTGGATGTGTGCGATTTCGCCCTCGACCACGGGGACATGAGCAATATCGCCACCCGCGAGACAGGGGCCAGCAGTTCCTTCTCACACCGCGATCTAGCGGAAATTGGAAGCATTCTTAGGTAAGAGGCGTGAGGTTTGACAGCTCTCGGAAGTAATGTTGTTAGATGCGTATGCGGCGGGCTCATAGGAGAGGCGACAGCGAGACGCACTCCTTCTAACAGTTTTACTTACGGGATTTGGAAGCAAAACTGTTAGATCGAAGTCACTGCAACTAAGTTTGTTACTTCGCTGATGTTGGCGGTGCTGAGGCGAGCGCCGGAAATGGCAGAGTTGCCGGAAGAAATTGCTTCACTCTAGTGACCTTGGCAGCGTGGTGCGACTGGTCAGCTTCGGCTCGCTCAACAATTTCGCTTTGAATCGCAACAGGTCGTCATCGGGAACGTCAAAACGTTCCAGCCAACGCTGTGCCGCCAGCCCGGTAAGTCGAGGCTCACCATCTTTTGAGCCGTCGTGCAAGTTTTCCACCTCGGTCATTCGTACGTCGCGTAGAGCCATCGCGGGCAGGACATAAATGGATGGTCTTGCGTCCAGCTCGACTGGAGCGATTTCAGGCTCAGGCCCGGCCTGTATAACGATCCCGTTCCCGTAGTCGTACTTGGCGAACCAGTCCCTTGGCAGCTCGGAGTCCAAACTCATCCGGCCGCCCACTTTCTCCACCATCTGGTGATTAATAGCCGTCAGCCAGCCAATGTTAACGATGTGGTCGTTGATGCCCTGTTCATACCATCCTGCGATCAATCCCGCACTTCCAGCGTCGAGACCTGCCATTTTTGACACCATGAATGCTTCGGTTGGCTCATTCGGCTGGCGTCGTGGGAGAGATAGGTTGAGAGCAAACCCGGCATGGCCATGCTGTGCCTTGAGGAGTCTCGCAAACTCGACGAACAGTTCTTGAAACAAACCGGGATTCTCCTCGACGACCTCTCTGGGGACTGAAAAGCGCAGGGAATCCAAACCGTTCCAGCCCAATTTTGCCTGCCACGCGCGCAGACCTGACGCAAAGAAAAGCCAGGGACTAGCGTCCTGCGGTTTTCCCCCTCCTGTGTAGGCGAAACCGACATGATCGTCCTCGTCCATTTTCTTGAGCATCGTCCGCATTGCCGGTGCTTTGGTGTAGGCAAATTTTTCCGGCCCCTCTGGAGGTTCCTCCCTCCACAGCCATGTCAAGTGCTGCTTCGCAATCGCCTCATAGGCGTCGAAGCACTTGCAAAGTGCTTCCCGTACTTCCGCGGTGTGTGAATTTTTGAAATAAAGCGTGCCACGGACCGCAATCGCTGCGCCCACATAATCCTCGGGCCCGTATTTCATCAGCATCGCCCCTGGAAGCATGCAGCGCTCGTGTGACTTTTCCCATTCGCTCATGAACGCGCCGACTTTCGAATTGTCCATTTTGTATTCCTCAGAGAGCTGGAGTGAGAAGCGCCGGCGACAGCGGAGGCCGCGGTGTTTTTCCTCTGGTTAATATATACGCAAGCCAGGCAGCCGCGCCAGCTGCGAATCCGAGCGATTCGACGGGCATGCGCGGGTCTTCTGGTTCGGCAGAACTGCAATCGCAATCCCCAGGCTCAAGCGTGGTGAGCTTTCCGGCTCCGCCAGCAATTTGTTTGTATGCCGCTTCCTGTTGTTCTGTAAGAGAATCAGGAGGAAATTTCATTTCCACGATTTGCTTGATATTGTCCTGAGTAGGCGGCTTCGACGGGTCCTTCACGATCACGACGTCCGGACGCCGTATCAGGCCGGCCCCAGCCTTGTAGGCTGGAGGGTGCTCAGGATCGGTGCCCCACCGTTTCCTTATCCAGCCGGGCAAATAGTCGTGCCCCTTGGTATCGACGCTGCTGTCCATGATCGGCGCCGGCGGGCGCTTGGTCATATCGTAGTTAATCTCCTGCTTGTACGGGCTTCGGTAGGAGAGCAGCTTGTCGAGTGACTTAAGCCTTCCAGCGACACATACTTGTTTGAACTCTTTTCCGCCCTTGCCGACATTTGGGTTCTTGTCGCATTGGCACATTGCACTACAGAGTATCGTCTTGTCTCCAAGGTCCATTTTTGGCTTGTTGACGCCAACAACCGTCGTGGTGCCTTCCGGGGACATGCCACCGGTCGAAAACGGCGGAAGATCGCTCATTTTGTCTTCTCGGCAAAGTCAAACGCGAGGGCTTCTGCTGCGTCACGTTCGACCCAAGGTGTATAGCCTTCGTCATCCGTGGTTTCTGTGACGTACTGGCCGCTGGTCGAACGGACGCGGACTTTCTCCCCCACGATAGGAGTGCCATCCTCAGCACTGACCAACTGAAAACGCCCCTGAAAACGCGTACTGTCCTCATCCAGCGGCGCGTCCTCGTAGGCTCTCACCATGCCACCGCCTACCTCGCCAAACCCCACCGGGGCGGTGTTGCTCTCCTCGTCAGCCCCGCCCGGGACAGCACCTGCGGAGGGGGTTGTCAGGGTGCGGATTTGGCTGGAAATGAGCGTTGCGCCGCACGCCACCTTGCAGCCGTGGTAAGCAACTGGTGCGCCGTCGACGATATTCGATTGATCGCCTTGCGCTATCGGGAATATTCCCTTGCACTTGGGGCAAGAGCACATGTCTCCAATTCGGGCAATCGGTTTGCCGTCGCAGTCGGAAAACGATGAGCCAGATAGAACCGTTCCCCCGTGACTGGTTTTGTCGCCCTGAACTATGAAAGGCTGCATAGTAAATCCTTCGCGAAAGTCTTGCTGAAAAGAATACTTTTCAGCAAATCCCTTTGGGACGACTTGCGTCGGATCAAGCTCATCCGTAATGGTGTCTCGCACATGCGCCGCCTGGACAGCCTTCGCAATAACTCACCGCATGCATCGACTATGCTTTTTGCGTATTTTTCCATTCGACCGTAGATTCAGCCGAGATACCAAAAATGACGATCACCTCGTTTTCAGAGAAATGGAGTGACGGGGCCGCCGCGACTCCGAGAATTTACATCCTGGAGATTGGCAAACCCGACAAGGAAGAGACTGGCTCTGTTGCATGGCTGTTAGTCGAGCGTCAAGAGACGGCTCGACATGACGAACGTGACAACTCGGTATTTGAAGCGACAATCGAACTGCAATTCGAAATTGTGAAGTCGAAGTACGAACGCGATCGTCCGTCGCGGGCATGGGTTTCTCGAGACCTACCTGAGATAGCCCCCTGATTCACCAGACACAGTCGTTGCGGTATCCTTGCGGATAGGAATAGGACTGTGAATATGACTAGGAACAACCAAACCATCGAAGTAGTGACAGTGTCAGAGGAGCGGCGCCGTCGCTGGTCAGTACAGGAAAAGGCTGCGCTGGTCAAGGAAACGTACGAGCCGGGGATGAGCGTGTCGTTGGTCGCTCGCAAGCACGGCATCAGTGCCAGCCAGCTGTTCAATTGGCGCAAGCTCGAGCGCGAAGGTGCGCTGGTAGCTGTACAGTCTGGCGAATCGGTAGTGCCGGCGAGTGAACTGGCTGCCGCGCGCGCCCAGATCGCACAACTGCAGCGCATGCTTGGCAAGAAGACGATGGAAGCGGAAATCCTGCGCGAGGCGATCGAGGTGGCCCGCGAAAAAAAGTGGATTGCGCGCTCACCCTTATCGGACAAGGACGGCCAGTGAAGCCGGTCTGCGCTGTCCTCGGTGTAGCGCGCTCGAACATTATTGATCGCCTTGCGCGTCCTGCAGACTGGGTCGACGGTCGCACATTGGTCAGGCTGGATCCAGTCGCTGACGCGATGATTGCCGACGCCGTGCGTGCCGAGATTACGGCATTGCCGACTTACGGCTATCGCCGTGCTGGTGCCTTGGTGAACCGGACGCGCAGCCTGATGGGCCTGCAACCCGTAAATCATAAGCGCATGTATCGCGTGATGAAGGCAGAAGGTTTGCTGCTGCCGAAGTCGCCCAAGCGCCGGGACAGCGGCCGCGCTCATGATGGCAAGGTAGCGGTCGCGGAATCGAACCGGCGCTGGTGCTCGGATGGCTTCGAGATCGCCTGCGATAACGGCGACGTCGTGACCGGCGTTTTCATGAAGGACTGCTGCGACCGCGAGATCATCGCTTGGCGTGCCTGGATCGGTCGCGGGTTGCCTGGTGAACCGGTACGCGACATGATGATCGAGGCGGTAGAGGCGCGCTTTGGAAACACTGACGAGCGAGCAATTACCCTGGAATTCTTGAGCGACAACGGCGGCGCTTTCCGTGCAATCGAGACGCACGCCCTGGCCCATGAACTGGGCATCAAACCGGTGCACACGCCTGTCAACAGCCCGCAATCGAACGGTATCGCCGTGAGCTTCGTGAACACGTTTAAACGCGATTATGTCGGCTGCATGGACCGCAGCAACGGCACAGTCGTGCTGGCCCAGTTGCCCGACGCCTTCAGGCATTTCAACGAGGTGCATCCTCACTCGGCGCTGGGCTATAAATCGCCATGCATGTTTAGGAAAGAGCGACCGCGTCAGGCTCTGGAAACTGACGCTAACTAAGCATCACGCTGTGTCCGGGAATAGCGGGGCAAGATCATAGAGACGTATTGTGAGCCCCTATCGCTATGGTGGACCAAGGAATCGCTGCGTTCGGGCTGACGGGAGTAGAGAGCTTGCTCGAGTG
>JAQGLR010000156.1 GCA_028292765.1 Massilia sp.
CCGCGCGGTCCTGTCGGCGGGGGCCCCGGTCTACGGCGCCCCCGCCGCACCCGTACCGTGGCATGCGACGCACACGGCGGTATACACTGCGCCGCCCGCTTGCAGCACTTTCGGCGCATTCGCGTCCAGGAGCGTAAAGCCTTCTTCGGCCACCGGGCGCATGCGCGCCGCGACCGCTTCCGGCGCCATGCTGTTGGAGCCGGCGCCTTCCACCTTGTCGCTGGTGACAAACACGACCAGAAGGATGATGCCGATGACGATTACCAGGAAGAAGCCTGCGACTACGCCGATCAGCTGCTTGGGCGTCCGGATAAACGATTGTTCATTGTGTGCGTCGCTCATGATTTCCTTAATACGATTAAAAAAACCTGCTACCCGGCGCTTGTGCTTTCTGCATGACTTTTTGCAAAGGCCGCCAACCGGCGATTATAGTCTCAAAAGATTCCTGATGGCACATGCATTGTGGGGGAGTGCCAGCTTTCCATGGACGCGGGCCGAGAAAGACGGTATCCTTCGCATCGCTCAGGCGTTCCTCGTGGGGTTTCCCCGTGGAGTTCCTCGACAAGTTCCCCCGTGCGGCTGTAGCTCAGTGGATAGAGTATTGGCCTCCGAAGCCAAGGGTCGCTGGTTCGATCCCAGCCAGCCGCACCATTTCCTGCAAGTTCCCCGAAAATTGACGCGTCCGCTGTCCGCATCCTCGCGCGCATCCCGTCGTCCCTCTCCTGCATCCGTCCTTCGCTCCTGATGGCGTTGCCATGACAACGCGCGGTCGCCCGTCGTTCGTTGCCATGGCGCCATGACACTGCCGCGTTTACTCGGCCGTATTGTCAGTAAAAACAACAGCTTCCGGGAATTTTCCTGTCGAAAATGCAAGCTGAATAGTGCATCGGTTATACTTTCCTTCCTAGTTACTGTCGCGGCTGCCGCTGCCGGAATATCCAAGGAAATGTCGAGATGTCAGTAGAAGACCAGGTGCGGCAACGCATCGCCATGCTGCGCTTCCTGATGATTTTCGGGGTCGTCCTCCTGCATGTTCCCCCTTTCGTTCCCTTCGCCGAACTCGCCAACGAACCGTTTGCGCTGATGAAGGCGTATCTGCAGCTCGCCGTGTTCCGTTGCACGGTCCCGGTGCTGACGCTGATTTCCGGCTATCTGCTGTTCCGCTCCGCGATCGACCAGGACCCTCTTCGTCTTGCCAAGAAGAAAGGCAAAACCATCCTGGTGCCTTTCCTTTTTTTCAACCTGTCGCTGCTGGCGGCGGCGCTCGCGCTGCACCATGGCCTCGGTTTGTCGCTGACGGACGAGATTCCTCCAGCGGACCTGCGCGGCTGGCTCGACATCGCCTTCGGCTACCGCGGCTCGCCCATCAATTACCCGCTGAACTTCCTGCGCGACCTGCTGGTGCTGATGCTGCTCGCGCCCGTCTTCGGGTTCTTCCTGCGCCGCGCGCCATGGATCGGGCTGGTGCTGGTGTTCGGGATTTTCATGAACAATCTCGACCGCGCCCTGCTGCTGCGCGACGTGATGGCGCCCGTGTTCTACCTCGGCGGCCTGGCGGCGGTACGGCGCTGGAACCTGGTCGCCTTCGACCGCTTCGCCTGGCCGGCCCTGGTGGCATTCCTGCTGGCCTGCGCCTGGATCGTCGCGATGCGCGTCGCCAATACCAACTACCTGCGCCTGGTCGCACCCTTCCTCATCTGGCCCGCCGCGGCGCTGCTGGCGCCCACCGCCTTCGGCCGCTGGCTCGCACGCATGAGCAAGTACAGTTTTTTCGTGTTCGTCGCCCATGCGCCGCTGCTGCTGGCGACCTGGATCGCGTTCAAGCCCTTGTCGCGCTGGGTGCCGTACCCGGTGTACTGGGTGCTGGCGCCGTTCGTGGTGGTGGGTTTGCTGGTCGTGGTGTACCGCCTGCTTGCGCGCCATGTGCCCGGACTGCTCGGCGCGGTGCTGGGCACGCATGTGGACGCCCGTTCAAGGTCCGGTGCCGCGCCCGTGGCGAGTGCCGCGCCGGCTGGCAGTTGATACAGCGCATATATAAATCCAGTGCGCACGATTCATTTTCAGATCGCAACTTGTTTCTTGGAAAATGCTAATATTTCAATTATCCGCCGTGGGCCGCGCCGTCTTTGTCGCCGCCACACAGGAAGACACATGGCCAGACGGGCCGTGCATGCGCGGTCACAGCTGCCTGAGCCTGCACAACAGGATGCCGGTGTGACCGGGGCAACCACAATTTTCCTTGCCACACAGTTGGCGCAATAGCATAACTTTATTCGATAACGGAAGCTGATAATGAAAGCAGATCAGGTCGTCGCGGTAGTAGGACTGGGATATGTCGGGTTACCGCTCGCAGTAGAATTCGGCAAGAAAGTACGGACGATCGGTTTCGACCTGTCGGCGTCGAAAATCGAAAACTACAAAAAATTTATTGACCCGACCGGCGAAGTCTCGACCGAACAGCTGCAGGCTGCGCGTCAACTCGAAGTCACGACCGACCCGGCCGCGCTGGCCCAGGCCGACTATGTCGTGGTCGCCGTGCCGACCCCGGTCGACATCGCCCACAACCCGGACTTCACTCCGCTGATCGGCGCCAGCACCACGGTCGGCAAAAACCTGAAAAAAGGCGCCATCGTCATCTTCGAATCGACCGTCTACCCGGGCGCCACCGAAGAAATCTGCATCCCGCTGCTGGAAAAGCATTCGGGACTGACGTGGCTGCAAGACTTCCACGTCGGCTTCTCGCCGGAGCGCATCAATCCGGGCGACAAGGAACACACCCTGACGACGATCCTGAAAGTGGTCTCGGGCGACGACGCCGAGACCCTGGAGAGCGTTGCCCAGCTGTACGAGTCGGTGATCACCGCCGGCGTGCACCGCGCTTCGAGCATCAAGGTTGCGGAAGCGGCGAAGGTCATCGAAAACACCCAGCGCGACCTGAACATCGCCCTGATGAACGAACTGGCGCTCATCTTCGACAAGATCGGCATCGACACGCTGGAAGTGCTGAAAGCGGCCGGCACCAAGTGGAACTTTTTACCGTTCCGCCCGGGCCTGGTCGGCGGCCACTGCATCGGCGTCGATCCATACTACCTGACCCACAAGGCCGAGATGGTCGGCTACCACCCGCAGGTGATCCTGGCGGGCCGCCGCATCAACGACGGCATGGCCAAGTTCATTGCCGAGAAAACCGTGAAGTCGATGATCTCGTCGGGCTTCCAGGTGAAAGGCTCGAAAGTCAACGTCATCGGCCTGACCTTCAAGGAAAACTGCCCGGACCTGCGCAACTCGAAAGTGGCCGATATCGTCCACGAGCTGCAGAGCTACGGCGTGGACGTTCACGTCTGGGATCCGCTGGCCGATGCCGACGAAGCCCAGCACGAGTACGCCATCAAGCTGGAAAGCTGGGACAGCCTGCCGAAGGCCGACGCCCTGATCGCCGCCGTGCCGCACAAGGAAGTGCTGGCCATGTCGCTGGCCGACTTCCAGTCCAAGCTCAACGACGGCGGCTGCTTCATCGACGTCAAGTCGCAGTTCGACGAAAAAGCCATCCGCGAGGCGGGCTACTGCGTCTGGCGCCTGTAAGTAGATAAGAAGTCGAGCAATAAAGTGGGAGGCCGCAAGCGGTCTTCCCCCCGCGTCCGGCAGTGCAGGACGCGCGAGTTTTACCTTCGTTATCAATAAAGTGTTCGGAAAATTGTGAATAAGATTCAAGACGTTAGGCAGCAACTGGGCGAACACAGCCATCATTGGCTGGTCACCGGTGCGGCCGGCTTCATCGGCTCGAACCTGGTCGAGGCGCTGCTGGCGCTCGGCCAGCGCGTGACCGGGCTCGATAACTTTGCCACCGGGCATCGCCATAACCTGGAGCAGGTGAAAGAATCGGTCACGCCTGAAGCCTGGACGAAATTTAATTTCATCGAAGGCGATATCCGCCATCCCGCCGACTGCGCGCAGGCCTGCGCCGGGGTCGACTTCGTGCTGCACCAGGCCGCCCTCGGCTCCGTGTCGCGCTCGATCGACAACCCGATCGTCAGCAACGAAACCAATGTCAC
>JAQGLR010000172.1 GCA_028292765.1 Massilia sp.
TGCCGATCATCCTGGCCCTGGTCTGGTTCGCCCTCTCGCGCGGCTTGTCCCCTTTGGCGGAACTCCAGGAACGCATCCGCGCGCGGCCCTCGGACGACCTCTCCCCGATCGACTCGCGCCAGGTGCCGGAAGAAATTTCGCCCCTGGTCGGCTCGCTCAACGACATGCTGGGGCGCCTGGCCCAGACCATCGACATGCAAAAGCGTTTTATTGCGGACGCCGCCCACCAGATGAAGACGCCGCTGGCCGGCATGCGCATGCAGTCCGAGCTGGCGCTGCGCCAGCTCGATCCCGACGAGATCCACCGTTCGCTGGAACAACTGGCGAAAAGTTCGGAATCCGCAACCCGGCTCGTCAACCAGTTGCTGGCGCTGGCGCGCGCGGAAAACCAGCCGCACGCGGGGCTTGCGTTCGAGGAAACCGAGCTGGGCGCGCTGGCGCGGAACACGGTGCAGGACTGGGTGCAGGCGTCGTTCGCGCACCACATCGACCTCGGCTACGAAGCACACGACGAGCCGGTGGTCATTGCCGGCAACGCGCTGATGCTGCGCGAACTGCTGTCGAACCTGATCGACAACGCGCTGCGCTACACCCCGGCCGGCGGCAGCGTCACGGTACGGGTACGGCGCGACGGCAAGTACGCGCTGCTCGAAGTCGAGGACACCGGCCCCGGTATCGCGCCCCAGGAGCGCGCCCACGTGTTCGAGCGCTTCTACCGCATCCTCGGTTCGAACACGACCGGCAGCGGCCTCGGGCTGGCGATCGTGCGCGAGATCGCCGGGCAGCACGGGGCCGAAGTCGACATCTTCAACAACCCGCGCAGCCACCTTGCCAAATACCCGGGCAGCCTGTTCCGCCTGACCTTCCCTCCACCCGTTACCACGCCTCTTGATTACGCCCCCTGATGCCGCCTGAACCCCTTTCACCCGAAGCCGGGCCGCATCGCCAGCCCGACCACCAGCGCCGGCTGCGCGCGGCACGCATCGTCCACTGGCGCCGCACGCGCCGCCTCACCATTGTCCTGATGGCATTGTGGCTGGGCACGAGCTTCGGTACCGTGTTCTTTGCGCGCGAGCTGTCAGGCATCACCGTGTTCGGCTGGCCCTTGTCGTTCTACATGGCGGCGCAGGGCGCCTCGCTGGCCTGCCTGGCGATCATCGGCGCCTACGCCTGGCGCATGCGCCGCTACGACCGCGATTACGCTCGTACCCTCGCGGCCCCGCCCGATGACTTGGCCGATGAGCCGGCCGGGAACGCGCCTGGGGCCGTCCCTTGAGCCCGCACGCGCGCTCGCAGTCCAGTTACTTCCGGCGCCTGTCAGGCTACTACGCCTGGTTCTGCATCTGCTTCGCAGGCTTCCTGCTGGCCCTGACGATACTGGAAACCGAAGGCATGCCGCGCCTGTGGATCGGCCACCTGTTCATGTTCGCCACCATCGTGCTGTACGCCACCATCGGCGTGATCAGCCGCACCTCGAACGTCACCGAATACTATGTCGCCGGGCGCCGCGTGCCGGCCCTGTTCAACGGCATGGCGACGGCCGCCGACTGGATATCGGCGGCCAGCTTCATCAGCCTGGCCGGCGGCCTGTACGTGTACGGCTTCGACGCCCTCGCCTACATCATGGGCTGGACCGGCGGCTATTGCCTGGTCGCGCTCCTGATCGCGCCCTACCTGCGCAAGTTTGCCCAGTACACGATCCCGGACTACCTCGCGGTGCGCTACGGCGGCGGCGCGGGCGGGCGCGGCGGGCCGGTGCGCCTGCTGGCCGTCGGCGCGACCATCATCGTCTCGTTCGTGTATGTGGTGGCGCAAATCTATGCGGTGGGGCTGATCGCCTCGCGCTTCACCGGCGTCGATTTTTCTGTCGGCATCTTCCTGGGGCTGGCCAGCATCCTGGTCTGCTCGTTCCTGGGCGGCATGCGCGGCATTACCTGGACCCAGGTGGCGCAGTACATCATCATCCTGGTCGCCTTCCTGATCCCGACGATGTGGCTGTCGGTCAAGCACGCCGACAATCCGCTGCCGCAGGTCGCCTACGGTTCGGTGCTGCCGAAGCTGGCCCAGCGCGAAGCGCAACTGGCGCTTGACCCGCGCGAGCAGGAAGTGCGCGCCCGCTTCCGGCGCGAGGCCGATGGCTACGGAGAACGGCTGGCGGCCCTGCCCGGCTCGTGGGAAACGGGCCGCCTCGCCGCCCAGCAGCGCCTCGACACGGCGCGCCTGCGCAACGTCTCGCTGGCCGACGTGCGCAGCGCCGAACGTGCGCTGGCGGCCTACCCGAAAGCGCCGGAAGACGCCGAGCGGCTATGGCAAGCCCAGCGCACGCGGCTGCTGGCGCGGGCCCAGCCGCCGGAGCCGCATGCCACGCCCTTCCCCGGCGCTACCGAAGCGGAGTCGAATGCGCGCCGCAACAATTTCCTCGCGCTCGTGTTCTGCCTGATGTTCGGCACCGCCGCCCTGCCCCACATCCTGATGCGCTCGTATACCACGCCCTCGGTGCACGAAACCCGGGTCTCGGTGTTCTGGACGCTGTTCTTCATCCTCCTGATCTACCTGAGCATCCCGGCGCTGGCGGTGCTGGCGAAATACGATATCTATACCAGCCTGGTCGGCAGCGATTTCCAGTCCCTGCCGACCTGGATTTCGTACTGGGCGAACATCGACAAGGTGAATCCCCTGATCCAGGTGGTCGACATCAATGGCGACGGCCTGGTGCAACTGGCGGAAATCGCCATCGACGGCGACGTGCTGGTGCTGGCCACGCCGGAAATCGGCGGCCTGCCGTATGTGATTTCCGGCCTGGTGGCGGCCGGCGGCCTGGCTGCGGCGCTGTCCACGGCCGACGGGCTGTTGCTGGCGATCTCGAACGCGCTGTCGCACGACGTGTATTACAAGATCGTCGACCCGGGCGCCTCGACCCAGAAGCGGGTGACGATTTCCAAGCTGCTGCTGCTGGCCGTCGCCTTTATCGCCGCCTACGCCGCCTCGCAAAAGCCGGCCGACATCCTGTCGCTGGTCGGCGCCGCGTTTTCCCTCGCGGCCTCGACGCTGTTCCCGGCGCTGGTGCTGGGCGTGTTCTGGAAGCGCGCCAACCATGTCGGCGCCATCGCCGGGATGGTGGCCGGCTTCATGGTGTGCCTGTATTACATGTTTCGCGTCAACCCGAACCTGGGCGGGCAGCTGGATGCCGCGTGGTTCGATATCGCGCCGATGTCGGCCGGGATTTTCGGGGTGCCGGCGGGCATGGCGGCGATCGTCGTCGCCAGCCTGCTGAGCCCGCGGCCGGCGCGCTCGAGCGATGCCCTGGTCGACCATATCCGGGCGCCCGAATAGGGAAAGGGCGAGGCAGGCGCACAACACCGGCGGAAAATAGCCTGCATGCATAGCTTTTTGACATGCATAAATGTTAGTCTTGAGAAATAACTGTTCCGCCCGCGGGCGGCCTTTTTCTTGTTAAAACCGGAAACCCCAGCATGCCGCTTACCCGTGCTTCCCTGTTCCACGCCACCCTGTTCGCGCTGTCCCTGTGCGCCGCCCCCGGCGTCCACGCGCAGGCCGCGCCCGCCCTGCCATCCATCGAGCGTTTCTTCAACAGTCCCGCCTTCAACGGCGGCGTACTGTCGCCGGATGGCCGCGCGATTGCCGCGCGCAGCAGCGCCCCGGGACAGCGCGACTTCCTGGTGGTGGTCGACCTGCAGACCAACAGCGGCAAGATCGTCGCTGCGTATAACGACTCCGACATCGGCAGCTTCCAGTGGGTCAACAGCGAGCGCCTGCTGTTCAACGTCAGGGACCGCAGCGTGGCCCAGGGCGACGACGACAATGCGCCGGGGCTGTTTGCCGTCAACCGCGATGGCAGCGAACTGATACAGTTGGCCGAGACCGGTACTGCCCGGACAGGCCAACGGACGGGACAACGGGCGGGACGCCGCCTGCTGCCGTGGCACACCTTCATGCTTGGTGAACGCGGCGCCCAGGATTCGGAATACGTTTATGTACGTGACGTGACCTGGAAAACCGGCTACAAAAAGAACCGGGTCAGCCTGCTGCGCCTGAACACGCTCACCGGCCAGGCGCAGGAAGTTACCCGTCCGAAGGAAGACGTGACCGGCTGGATGCTCGACCACAAGGGCGAGCCGCGCATCGCCATCGGCAGCGACGAAGACACCGGCATCATCCATTACCTCGACCCGGCAACGAAGGAGTGGCGCAAGCTCACCACCTTCAAGCTGTACGGCAACAACGAAGACGCCATTACGCCGCTCGCCTTCGGCCCCGACGGAAAACTCTATGTCAGCACGCGCCACGGCCGCGACACCAGCGCCGTGCACACCCTCGACATCGCCACCGGCAAGCTCAATCCGGAGCCGCTGGTGAGCACCGCCGGCCATGACTTCGACGGCACCATCCTGACCAGCCGCGAGAAGGTGCTGGGCATGCGCTTCACGACCGATGCCGAGTCCGTGGAGTGGTTCGACCCGGCCATGAAAGCGGTCCAGGAAACCGTCGACAAGCTGCTGCCGGCGACCGTCAACCTGGTGTCGGCACCGCCCCAGCATGCAAAAACGCCGTGGCTGCTGGTGCGCGCCTATTCCGACCTCATCCCCGCGACCTATTACCTGTTCAACCGCGACACGAAACTGGTCAACAAGGTCGGCGAAACCTATCCCGGCATCGATCCGAAACAGATGGGCCGCCAGCAGGCGGTCAATTACAAGGCGCGCGACGGCCTGAACATCCCCGCCCTGCTGACCATGCCGGCCGGCGCCAGGCGCAGCGGCCTGCCGCTGGTGGTGCTGGTGCACGGCGGTCCCTGGGTGCGCGGCAGCTCGTGGGGCTGGGCTCCACAATCGCAGTTCCTCGCCTCGCGCGGCTATGCGGTACTGGAACCCGAGTTCCGCGGCAGCACCGGCTTCGGCGCCGCCCACTACAAGGCCGGTTTCAAGCAGTGGGGCCTGGCCATGCAGAACGACCTCGCCGACGGCGTGCGCTGGGCGGTCGAGAAGGGCTACGTGGACCCGAAGCGCGTCTGCATCGCCGGCGCCAGCTACGGCGGCTATGCCACGCTGATGGGCCTGGTGAACGATCCGGATCTGTACAAGTGCGGCGTGAACTGGGTCGGCGTCTCCGACATCAACCTGATGTACTCCAGCGCCAACCACACGAACGACTCGTCGGACGAATGGAAGCGCTATGGCATGCCGGAAATGATCGGCGACCGCGTCAAGGACGCCTCCCAGCTGAAGGCGACTTCGCCGATCGAGCAGGCCGCGCGCATCAAGCAGCCGCTGCTGCTGGCCTATGGCGGCGCCGACCAGCGCGTACCGATCGACCACGGCACGAAATTCCATGCGGCCGTGAAACGCACCAACCCGAACGTCGAGTGGGTCGAATACCCGGCCGAAGGCCACGGTTTCTACCTGCCGAAAAACAGCATCGATTTCTGGCGCCGGGTCGAGAAATTCCTGGACAAGAATATCGGCAAGGGAGCGGTCCAGCAGTAATCTGGCAGCCGGTCATCCGTCGCTTTGAACAAGGGAGGTTTTTTATGTCGTCAGGCAGAATCCTCGTTGCACAAGGAGGCGGTCCGACCGCCGTCATCAACCAGTCGATGGTGGGGGTGGCGCTCGAGGCGCGCCGCTTCCAGCACGTCACGCGCGTCTACGGCGCCCTGCACGGTGTGCGCGGCATCGTCAACGAAGACTTCCTCGACCTGACCCAGGAAACCAGCCACAACCTCGAACTGGTCGCCGCCACGCCCTCGTCGGCGCTGGGTTCGACGCGCGACAAGCCGGACAAGGCCTACTGCACGCGTATTTTCGATGTCCTGCGCGCGCACGAGATCGAACACTTTTTCTATATCGGCGGCAACGACTCGGCCGACACGGTGCGCATCGTCAGCGAGCAGGCGCGCGCCGCCGGCTACCCGCTGCGCAGCATCCACATCCCGAAGACGATCGACAACGACCTGGTCGGCAACGACCACACGCCGGGCTTCCCGTCGGCGGCGCGTTTTGTCGCCCAGGCCTTTGCCGGCGCCAACCTCGACAACGCGGCCCTGCCCGGCGTCTACGTCGGCGTCGTGATGGGCCGCCACGCCGGCTTCCTCACTGCCGCCTCCGCCCTCGGCAAGAAATTCCCGGACGACGGCCCGCACCTGATCTACCTGCCCGAACGGGTGTTCGAGCTGGAGCGTTTTCTGGCCGACGTCAAGGCCATGTACGAGCGCCACGGGCGCTGCGTGATCGCCGTTTCCGAAGGCATCCACGATGCGTCCGGCGAACCGGTCCTCACCCTGCTGGCAAAGGAAATCGAGAAAGATGCGCACGGCAACGTGCAGCTCTCGGGCACCGGCGCGCTGGCCGACCTGCTGTGCGAAGAAATCAAGGCCAGGCTCGGCATCAAGCGCGTGCGCGGCGACACCTTCGGCTACCTGCAGCGCTCCTTCATCGGCTGCGTGTCGGACGTCGACCAGCGCGAAGCGCGCGAGGTCGGCGAAAAGGCGGTGCAGTTCGCGATGTGGGGCGATGCCGACGGCTCGGTGGCGATCCGCCGCACCGGCTTCTATTCGGTCGACTATGAATTGATGCCCCTGGATCAGGTCGCGGGCAAGACGCGCACCATGGAAGACGAATTCATCAGCGAGTCGGGCACCGACGTCACCGACGCCTTCCGCCTCTACCTGCGCCCGCTGCTCGGCTCGCGCATGCCGGACGCGTTCCGCCTGCGCGGGGCGCGGGTGCCGAAGGTGCTGCACCCGGAGGGCGGGTGAGGCACAGGGCGCGCCGTGATGACTGGATATTTTTCATGCCTTTACGCAATGCTGCTCTTCGGCAACCGCACTCCGGCGGACAACAACTCACAATCAAGAGACCATGATTCCGCGTACTTCCCTTTGGCGCTCGGCACGGCACGGCGCTGGCGCTGGCCCTGTCCGACGCCAGGCTGTCGCCGAACGCACGCTAGCTGGCGGCGATCTCGGGCAAGGCCGACCGCCGCGATTTCCTGGTCGTGATCGACTTGCGGGCGAAGTCAGCCAAAGTGGTGGCCGGCTATAACAACATCGACATCCGCCGGTTCCAGTGGGTCAACGACAACCGCCTGGTGTTCGACGTGACCGACAAGCGCATCGCCATTGGCGGCGAGTTCAAGGGGGCCGGGCTGTACGCCGTCGACCGCGACGGCGATCCCATCTCCCAGACCGATTCGCGCATCAGCCGCCGCATTTTGCCCTGGCATACGTTCATGCTCGACCAGCCGGGCGCCCAGAACTCCGACGCCATCTATGTCGAAAGCTATGAGTGGGAGGAAAAGGGCAACGAGGTGCGCACCGTCAAGCTCCTGAAACTCGATACGGTCAATGGCACGGTCCAGACCATCCAGCGGCCCGCCAAGGTGGAGGGCTGGATCCTCGATCACAAAGGCGAGCCACGCCTGGCCTATGCCAGCGCCAAGGGCGTCAGCACGGTGCACTACCTCGATCCGGCTACCTCCCGGTGGCGCGTGCTGGCCAGCTTCCCTACCTACAAGGGCAGCGCGAATAGCTTTACCCCGGTCGGCTTTGGCAGCGACGGCAGGCTGTTTGCGACAGCCTATGGCAGCGGCGACACCACGTCGCTGTATTTAATCGACCTGGCCACCGGCAAGCGCAGCAAGCAACCGGTGGTGGAGACGCCGGGCTACGACTTCGAAGGCGAACTGATCAGCAATGGCGAGAAACTGCTGGGCGTGCGGATCGAGACCGACGCGGCCGGCACCGTCTGGTTCGATCCTGCACTGCAGGCGGCGCAGGAAAAGCTGGACAAAGCCCTGCCGGGCACGGTCAACCTGATGTCGTTTTCCCATGGCGTGAACCAGGAGTGGACCCTGGTCAAGACGTATTCCGATGTCCGGCCGGGAGCGTACTACCTCTTCAACCTGAAAACAGGCGAGGTCAATCCCGTTGGCGAGGCGTACCCGGGCATCGACCCGAAACGCTTGGGCCGCCAGGACCCGGTGCGCTACAAGGCGCGCGACGGCATGGAAATCCCGGCGCTGCTGACGCTGCCGGCGAACGGCGCGAAGAACGCACCGCTCGTCGTGCTGGTGCATGGCGGACCGTTTGTGCGCGGTACGCACTGGGGCTGGAACCCGGACAGCCAGTTCCTCGCCTCGCGCGGTTACGCGGTCCTCGAACCCGAATTCCGCGGCAGCAAGGGTTACGGCGACAAGCATTACCGCGCCGGATGGAAGCAGTGGGGCCTGGCTATGCAGAACGACATCGCCGACGGCGCGCGCTGGGCGGTCGCCCAGGGCTTCGCCGATCCAAAGCGCATCTGCATCGCCGGCGCCAGCTACGGTGGCTATGCCACCCTGATGGGCCTGGTGAACGACCCCGACCTGTACAAGTGCGGCGTCATCTGGGTCGGCGTCACCGACATCAACCTCCTCTATGACGGCCACTGGAGCTCGACCTCCGACACATCCGAGGACTGGAAGCTGTACGGCATGCCGGACAGGGTCGGCGACCAGGTCAAGGATGCGGCCCAGCTGAAAGCCACCTCGCCGGAGTGGATCGAATACCAGGACGAAGGCCACGGCTGGGGCCTGCCGAAGAACCGCGTCGATTTCTGGGGCCGCGTCGAGAAGTTCCTCGACAAGCACATCGGCAAGGGCGCGGCGAACTGAGCCGTTTACTCTCCTGAAGCCGGGCGCAGGGAATCACGCGGCCATTTTTGATACCTCAACGAGCTGACGCGGCGATCCCGTCGGGATCGCCGCCCAGGCCCCTACCTGGATAGCCATGCCGAACCTCGTCGCCCGGATGTGCCAGCCTGCGCTGGCAGCACTGTTCCTGTTGCTCCTGGCCCCCGCCCAGGAAGGGCGCGCGGCAGCGCTCCCTCCCATCGCGCGCTTTTTCGAAAAGCCCTGTCCTCAGCCAGGCGCGGCTGTCCCCCAGCGGCAAGTTCCTGGCGGCGCGCTCGGGCGCGGCCGGGCGCCGCGATTACCTCGTGGTCGTCAACCTCGACACCGGCACGGCGCAACTGGTTGCCGGTTACGCAGACGCCGACATCGGCTCCTTCCAGTGGGTGAACGACGAACGCCTCGTGTTCGACGTGACCGACAAGCTGGCCGCGCCCGGCGAACGCCGCTATGCAGCCGGCCTGTTCGGCGTGGACAGGGATGGCAAAAACCTGGTCCAGCTCGCGGAACGCCGCGGCGACCTGTACAACAAGCAGACCGGGTCGAACCTCGAAAAGCGCGTCCTCCCGTGGCATGCCTTCATGCTCGACCAAGCCGGGGCCGAGGACTCGGAATACATCTACGTCGAGAGTCCCGAACTCGACAGCCACTGGACGGTTACGAGCACCAACCTGCTGCGCCTGAACACCGTGACCGGACGCACCCAGCGTGCCCCCTCCCCCGGCAAGGTCGACGAGTGGTTACTCGACAACAAGGGCGAACCACGCCTGGCGACCGGCTCCGAGCGCGGGACCACCACCATCCACTACCGCGATCCCGCGACAGGCGCGTGGCGCGTCGTCGGCCGGCAGCGCACCTACGGCGGGGACAGCGGCGCTTTCGTGCCCGTCGGCTTCGGGGCCGACGGGACCTTGTACGTCACCGCCAGCGCCGGGCAAGATACCAGCTCGCTCCACACCTTCAACCTTGCCACGGGCAAGATCAACCCGGAACCGGTGCTCGTCACGCGTGGCTACGATTTCGACGGCGCACTGGTGCGCAACCGCGCCAGGCTGCTGGGCGTCAGGCTGCGCACCGACGCCGAGTCGACCGCCTGGTTCGACCCGGCCATGCAGGCCGTCCAGCAACGTCTCGACAAGCTGCTGCCGGGCTCCGCCAACCTGGTCAGGGTGGCCAGCGGCGCCGAGGTGCCGTGGGTGCTGGTCGAGTCCTGGCATCGATCCCGCGGCGATGGGCAGGCAGCAGCCGGTACGCTACAAGGCACGCGACGGCCTGGACATCCCGGGCCTCTTGACATTGCCGCCCGGCGGCAAAGGCAAGGGCCTGCCGCTGGTCGTGCTGGTACATGGCGGGCCCTATCTCCGTGGCGCCACCTGGGGCTGGAACGGGCAAACGCAGTTCCTGGCGTCGCGTGGCTACGCGGTGCTGCAACCGGAGTTCCGTGGCAGTACCGGGTTCGGATGGGCGTATTTCCGGGCGGGGTGAAAACAATGGGGCCTGGCGATGCAGGACGATATCGCCGACGGCGTGCGCTGGGCGATCGCGCAAGGCATCGCCGATCCACAGCGCGTCTGCATCGCGGGCGGCAGTTACGGCGGCTATTCCGCGCTGATGAGGCTGGTCAACGATCCGGAACTGTACAAGTGCGGGATCAACTGGGCCGGCGTCACCGACATCAACCTCCTGTATGACGGCCACTGGCGCTTCGAGTCGGACTTGCCGGAACAGTGGAAGCGCTACGGCATGCCCGAACTGGTGGGCGACCAGGCCGCCGACGCGGCCCAGTTGAAGGCAAGCTCGCCGATCCTCCAGGCAGCGCGCATCGGCAAGGGCGCCGCAAATTGATGGGCGTCAGCAGGTAACGCCGTGGCCGCGCCGGAAATTGCATGGAGGCTAGTTGTGCTAGCGCGCCCTGCAGGCAAAAAAAGGTGCTCCGAGGAGCACCTTTTTTTGCCTGCAGAGCAAGTGCTTACAGCACCACGGTCTGCGCCTGTCCCTCTTCGCGGGCACGGATTTCGCCGATGCGGTACACGGTTTCGCCGGCCGCCTGCAGCTGGGCCATCGCCGCATCCGCGTTTTCAGCGGAGACGATCACGGTCATGCCGATGCCGCAGTTGAACACGCGGTGCATCTCGGCATCCAGCACGCCGCCATGCTGCTGCAGCCACTGGAACAGCGGCGGCATGGTCCACGAGGCCGCATCCAGCACGGCCGTCAGGTGCTCTTGCAGCACGCGCGGGATGTTCTCGACCAAGCCGCCGCCAGTGATGTGGACCAGGCCCTTGACTTCCATCGAGGCCATCAGCGCCAGTAGCGGTTTCACGTAGAGGCGGGTCGGCGCCATCAGCACGTCGGCCAGCTTGCGGCCGTGGAAATCGGCTTCCAGGTCAGGCTTGGCGACTTCGATGATCTTGCGCACCAGCGAATAGCCGTTGGAGTGGATGCCCGACGAGGCCAGGCCCAGCACCACGTCGCCCGGTGCGATCTTGCTGCCATCGATGATCTGCGACTTTTCCACCGCGCCGACCGCGAAGCCGGCCAGGTCGTATTCGCCGTCCGGGTACATGCCCGGCATTTCGGCGGTCTCACCGCCGAGCAGCGCGCAGCCGGACTGTTCGCAGCCCTGGGCGATGCCCTTGACCACGGCGGTGGCGGTCGCCACGTCCAGCTTGCCGCAGGCAAAGTAGTCGAGGAAGAACAGCGGTTCCGCACCCTGCACCAGGATGTCGTTGACGCTCATCGCGACCAGGTCGATGCCGACCGTGTCGTGCCGATTCAGCTCGAACGCGAGCTTCAGCTTGGTGCCGACGCCGTCAGTGCCCGACACCAGCACCGGCTCCTTGAACTTCTTGCTGATCTCGAACAGTCCGCCGAAGCCGCCGATACCACCGAGCACGCCTTCGCGCATGGTGCGCTTGGCAAACGGCTTGATCGCTTCGACCAGGGCATCGCCGGCGTCGATGTCGACACCCGCATCGCGGTAAGAGAGAGAAACATTAGATGGTTGGCTCATGGTATTTGGCAGCGGAGGCGGTAAAATAGAAGGCATGGACCAGATTCTGGTCAATCCGCTATTCTAACAAAACGGCCCGGCCCAACCCGCAACTGAGATAACAACAAAAACATGCCCTCATTCCCGCCATCCGGAGCACATACCGCCGCGCATCGCGCCGGCGCTCCCGAAGGCACTGGCGCCGGCCGATCCGGCACGGTCATCCGCCCCCGGCACGCATGCGTTTCCATTGTCAGCCCGGCAGCTTCTATAATGCCGCTTGGGCTTGACAATCTTATGCACACTTCCAGGATGATCCCGACGCCATGAAACAGCTGGTGCTCGATTTAGGCGCCGATCCGGCGCACAGCCTCGATACCTTCCAGGTCGGGGAAAATGCCGAACTGGCGCACCTGATGCACCAGTTCGCGCAGCGTGCATCGCGCGAGCATTTCGCCTACCTGTGGGGCGACACCGGCGCCGGCAAGACCCACCTGCTCCAGGCCCTGGCCGCCACCCCGCAGTCGCGCTACATCGCCTGCGACGCCCCGGCCGCCGACTTCGTGTTCGCGCCCGATACCACGCTGTACCTGCTGGACGACTGCGACCGTCTCGCCCCAAGCGCCCAGATCGACGCCTTTGCCCTGTTCAACCAGATCCGCGAACATGGCGCCTACATGGTCTCGACCGGCCCGGTGCCGCCGGCGGTGCTGCCGGTGCGCGAAGACCTGCGCACGCGCATGGGCTGGGGCCTGATCTACCTGATCCACGGCCTGTCGGACGACCAGAAGATCGCGGCCCTGACGCAGGCGGCCGAGGCGCGCGGCCTGACCCTGTCGGCCAGCGTGTTACCCTACCTGCTGTCCCATTTCAAGCGCGACATGCGGTCGCTGGCGACGATGCTCGACGCCCTCGACCAGTATTCGCTCGAAACCCA